>SUVS01000044.1 GCA_015061885.1 Lentisphaerota bacterium | reverse complement strand
AAAACGCAAAAACTATTGTATGCCGCCGGTGGATACAGCGTGAGGCAAGGTCGTGTTTTGCAAGGCAGTGCCCGAGGGAGCCGTCTTCGTTGCACTACGCCGTGCCAAGGTGTACCTTTGTACTCGATCCGCCGTCGCCAAGGGATATGGCGGGACAAGCCGAGGTGCACTACCGCAGCAAGGCTTGAATTTGCCCGCGATGTGCCACCGTACTTTGATTTTTCACAAAATTCAGGACAATAACAGAAAAAGATCTGAAAATTGAACTGCAATATAACAAGCCGGCAGCACACGCGGCGGTACGCCGCACAAAAACAACATTGCGGAATTTATTGCGTTTATTTGCTGTATTTCTTTAAAATGGTAAAAAAATTTACGATTTTGCCATTTACAAAACTGTTTTTCGTTGTATAATTAGAAAAAGTTGTTTTTACAAAGGAGTTTTTTCTATGAATATGCGTGAATACCAAGCTGAAGACCTCGAAGCTGTCATGGCGATCGCCAACGCCGGCTGGAAAGAGATCCGCAAGATGTCCCGTGCCGCTCTCGGCGACCGGATGGCTGATATGATGAATCCCGCCGGTGATGACAAAAGCAAAGGCTTGCAGGTAAAAGATCAGATAGACAGCGGTCTTTACGATATAGATATATGCGAACACGATGGCGAAATCGTCGGATTTATCACTTACAAACATGATGGTTTTATCGGCGAAATTTGCAACAATGCCGCCAAACCCGGCACCGGCTTGAAAGGTATCGGCCAGATGATGTATAAGTTTGTGCTGGAAAAATTTCGCTCGGAAAATGTGAAGATCGCCAAAGTTACCACCGGTATGGATTACGCCCACGCTCCCGCCCGCAAAGCCTACGAAAGGGCCGGTTTTTCCAAGCATCTGGATTCAACCACCTATTTCATGGAGCTGGACTGAACAATGGAAAATCTGATAAAAAATATCGAAAAACATTTGCAGGAAATCTGTCTGGTACCCAGCCGTCATGTCGGTTCGCCGGGGGTGAAAGCTGCGGCGGATTACATCGAAAAATCTTTCCGCGAACTCGGTTATACTGATGTAAAGCAGGAGCCATTTCCCACTACCGGATGGGATTACCGCGGCATGGTCTTTGCCGATCTGGACAACGCCAGTTGCGATGTACCCGGAGCGTTGCCGTGCTTTTTTTCGCAGAGCTGTAATATTTCCGGCATACCGGTCTGGCTGACCGATAAAGATTTGGCAAATCTTGATAATATTGATGTAAAAAATAAACTCTGCATAGTGGAGTTTTTCAGCGAAGGTGCCGATATAAGAGGCCGCAACGGCATTGCCGAAGAACTCGACCGCCTCGGAGCCGCCGCAGCGGTATTTATCAGCGATTCAACTTATCACACCACTTGTGCGGCAAGTACCAAAATTCAGCGTTCACCGGAATTGAAAACGCTGGGCACAGCAGTCGTGCCGGAAGAAGGAGCGTACTATCTGGCACGCAACCGCCATCACCGTTATAAACTCTTTATTGATGCCAATACTTTTGCCGGCAATTCGTACAATGTAGCGGCCATCCGTCCGGGCTCCGGTAATAAGCGGATAGTTTTCGGTTCGCATCACGACGGAGCCCCCATCGGTCAGGCGGCTTGCGACAACGCTTCCGGCGTGGCATGTGTTATAGAACTCGCTCGGCTGCTCAAAGATAAATATCCGGAATGGACGCTGGAATTTGCCTCGTTTGATGCCGAAGAATACTGCATAACACCAGGATTCCCCGCCGGGAGCGAAGCCTATGTAAGAGATCACGCCGACCGCAAGTGGGAGTTTTTTATGAATTTTGACAGTGTAGGCATTGCCTGGGCGGAAGAAGTTCTGCATGTCGGCAGAAAAGAGTTGCTCAAAGATTTCCAGACCACATACCCGGTTCTGCCGATAAAAATGGCGGGCGATGACCGGAATTTCGATAAACTCGGAATCCCCACTTTCTGGTTCAACAGCCACGCCAAGTTCAAAGATTTCCACACCCCGCTGGATACCATCAGCACATTGGATATGGGAAAAATAGCCCAAAGCATAACCGAAGCAATAAATATATTAGACCAGCTTTGCAAAGGTTGATTGGCAAACTTTGGGAAGATGGAAAAGATATTATGAGAGACACAAGAGGTCTCTCATAATATCTTTTCTATTGTTTCTGCTCAATCTCATAAATAAACATTGCTTATTTACCGATATTCAAACCATAAATTGTCTTTTCCTCAAACGGTTTGTTTGAGCAATAACTTATGCGATGTTGTTTTTGTGCTGCTTAACTTGCAGAATTATTCTATATAACAGACCTTGCACATCCCAAAGGGGCATTGCATTGCCCCTTTGGAAACCCTTGCTCAATCAGCTGCAATATCCAGCACGAATTACCTGGCGATTTTTAATTAGAGCGGGGGCTGCCGCCCCCTTAAGCAACTTTGCGTTAACACGCAAAGTTGTCCTCAAACGCCGGATGGCTTCGCTCATCTCCGTTCGACCTCGCAGCTTGCTGCCTCGGGTTTGCCGGAATGCATCCGGCAAACTGCTCTCACATCCGTTCGCGGCGCTGACCGCGCTTGTTGCTGTTGGCTATCGACATTTTTGCAACAGCCCCATTTCCCTCTGTAACAACTTGTCCCGCCATAGCTTTATGCGACGGCGGAATCCCATCACCCTTTTCCCTTGTCCGTCGTAGCTTTAGCGAAGGCGGAAAACCTTTTCGCGGCATTTATCTTTTTGCACAGCAAAAAGATAAATGCCCTTTTAGTTTTATTTTTTGCCTTTTATTACACTTCCGGATAATTATTGAGAATAAATCCGGTCAGCGGTGTGGGGTCATCGAGTCCGTGCGGGTGATGCCCGTACAGATCACGGCGGATGACTTGGATATTGCCTCCGGCATTGGTCAGTCTTTCGGCAAAAATATCAATATTGTCTTCCGGCAGCACCGATTGATCCTGACCGCTGCGGATCGCTAAAACCGGGATTCCGGCATCGGCGATCGGCTGATAGTTATTGAGCGGACTTTTGGGGTGATTTCTCAATTCTTCGGGCGTGCTTACATTGTATGCCTTGTAATGTCTGGCGGTTTCGCCCAGCAGAAAATCTTTCAAATCCAGCGGGCAGTTCCGCCAATCGCGTTCGGCGGTGAATGACAAACTGCACACCGGAGCATCCAGATAGATCGCCCCGACGGTTTCGGGGTGTTCAGCCGCCCAACGCAGTGAAAACAGTCCGCCGTAGCTCATACCGATAAGAGCGGCTTTTTTGTGGAAGTGCAGACTTTGCAAAAGAGCGTAAAACTTTTCGAGTTTTTTCACACCTTCATCATTCATGTAAGTAGAAAATACATCTAAATGCACATGGTGGAATCCCCGTTCCAGAAGCTGCAATGCCGGAGTTCGCGGCACAAACGCCTCCGCCCATTGCAGACACCAGCTCCACGGCAGTCCCGGTGCCGGGTGCGGCGGTTCAACGATAAAACCTTTACAGCCGTCCAATTCAAAATTATGCCGCCGGTAGCCGTACCACTCCACGGTTTCGCCGGCGGGGTAAGCTATTTTGTTATCGTTGCTGAAAAGGTATTTTTCTTTACCGGCACTGGTCAGTGCGGCGTAGGTCATAGAATTTTCCGCCATTTTTTCACCTTGCATTTATATTGTTTTTGTAAGTTTCCGGCATCAGCAATGCGGCAATCAAACTTATGACCGCTCCGATCAGGAAGAAACTGAATACCGCCTGATAAGCCGTTACTGAAAAGACCGGCGTTCCCGCCGCCGGAGAGAACATCTTGAGTATATGACCGGTAATATTCTGATATGATGAAATAAAGACAAATGCCATAAAATTGATAAATGCCACCGACATACCGGTATATTTTTCGTCGTTGAGCTCTTTGGCAACGGTTCCGAAAATCGAGAAAAATCCTGCCGGGAACGCCATACACACCGCCGCCGCCATAAACCACACTCCGGAAAGCCGGGCAAAAAATACATATTTTGCCAGCAGTACACCTGCCAGTGCAAGCAGAACCCCAAGCAATATGACCAGTTTACGGCGGTTGCCGAAAAATTTCAGGATCACATTGCACACTACATTATTCACAGCCACGATCACTGTCAGCACCATAATACATGTTGCCGCACTGCCGGAACTGAATTTAAATGTATCAATAAATATTTTCTGCCCGATCTGCCCGACCATGGCATAATATGTACCGTAAACTGCCGCACAGGCAAAACACGCCACCCAGAGTTTGCGGTTGCGAACCATAACCGCCAGCGGCTCCAGAGTCTGCCCACCGCTGACCGGTTTGATCAGACCTTTCATACAGCACACGATTATCAGCATAGGCAGCATCGCCGCCAACCCCGGCAGAATCATTGCTTTCTGCCAGCCCCATACTTCCACCAGTTTGACCATAGGCACAGTACCGGCAGTGGGGCCGAAATAACTGAAAAGCAATACCAAACCCAATGCCATACTGAATTTACCGGGGAAAAGATCGCCCAGCAGTTTAGCCACTCCCAGAAAGATCGTCCCTGCTCCGAAACCGGTTATCACCCGGAATAAAAGCATAAGGTAATAATTTTCCATCAAAGGAAAAATAATCGTTCCGCCGGCAAACATGCTCCCCCCGATAAGCAGGATACGCACTCCGCCGTAACGGTCGGAAAAACATCCCATCACCAGCTGACTTGCCGCGTAAGCGTAAAGAAAAGCCGCTCCCAGCGAGGCGATCCTCGTTACATCCATATTCATTTTCAAGAGATCCTGAAAAATGGTCGCAGGCACCAGAACCTTTGCCATACTGGTAAGAAAAAATATAAATATACCGCAAAAAAGAACAAACATCTTCTTTCTGCGGAGCAGATCAGCGGATAAAACATTTGACTCCATAAAAAAACCTTTCGTTTGCTGTGTTGAGTATATACAATCTGATACTATACAGTTTTTCCGGATTTTTTCAAGTTGCAAATACCGGAAAAAACGGGCGGCAGGCTGGTATTCGCCTTACAAAACCATGCCGTATGCCATCTGCTCCGCCTTCGCGGGCAATATGATTACCGGCGGCTGTTTATGAGAGAATATGGGAGGGTATGAGAATGTATGGGAGTAAAAAACCTTGCCTGACAATGCTGTTGGCTGTTTTTGCCCGTCCGCCCATACTTTCCCATATCTGTCGGGCGGCAGAGAGGTGTTCGCCTTACGACGATTTTCCGTTATCCTGATAAAAAATCTGTTTTTATTTGCAAAAATAATTTTTTTGTGTTATATTCCCCGCAAACCTTGTAAATACCATATCTTATGCAAAGGATTTTTTTATGACTTGCAATCTTGATTTTGACAAGATGCTTTCACGCCTTACCATTGAAGAAAAAGTTGCCCAGAAAATGGTTTTCGGCTGGACTGGAAGCATTATCGACAACTCGCTTTTGAGCTTTATTGATAAATACGGTCTGGGCGGTTTGCGGGTAACTCAAAATGGTGCCCGCAAAGCTGATGCCCGTTACCGTTTGACGGCAATCAGCAAAGATACACCTGATCCGGCGGCTGACCCCAAAAGTCTGGAACTCCCGCTGGAATGGGGCGAAAAAACGCTGGATATTGATATACCTTCGCCCATCATCCCCGGCGATATGTTTGCCCGTCAGCTCAATATTTACCGCAAACGCTGTCTGGAACGCAACGGTCTGCCCATGCACACAGTTGCAGACTTTGAAGGTGCAACCAACAACTTCCCGGCTCCTTACCTTATCAGTCCGCCCAATGCCATGAGTCTGGGCAGACTCGGCGACTTTGATCTGGTCGAACGCCTCTACAAAGCAATGGCAAAACAACTCAAAGCTCTGGGTATCGACTGGATACATTCGCCGGTATCTGATGTGAATGTGAATCCCGAAAATCCGGAAATCTCCACCCGCAGTTTCGGCGGCGATCCGGCAGTTGTAACCGCCGGCAGCCGTGCTTTGATCAAAGGCTGTACCGCCTCCGGACTTATCACCAGCATGAAGCACTTCCCCGGTCGCGGCGACTCGATGGAAGATGCCCATTACAGTGTACCTTCGGTTGATCTTTGCTTGAAAGACCTTGAAGATATGCACACTTCGCCCTACCGCAAACTGATCGCCGAAGGCATTGTGCCGTCGATCATGCTGGCTCATACGGTCTATCCGGCACTGGATGACTCCGGCGACATCGCCACTTGTTCGCCGAAAATCATCAATGATTATCTGCGTGGCGAACTGGGTTTTGAAGGAGTGATCACCACCGACTCGTTGACCATGGGCGGACTTATCAACAAATATTCGCTTACTGAAGCGTGTATTCTCAACACGCTCGCCGGCGGCGACTTGCTTTTGATGAAAGCCGAAAATGCCCTCCGCAGCAAAGTTCACGAAGCTGTGGTCAACGCCGTCAAGTCCGGCAGGATTCCCGAAGAGATGATCGACGCCAGTTTGAAGCGTATCTGGAAGCTCAAGGCTCAATTCGGCATGTTTGAAAACGGCGGCATCACCGACGACAGCAAAACCAATGAGATCGTAGCCGATCCCGTCGCCCGTGCCGTCGGCAGAGAAGCAGCCGTAAAAGTTCTGCATGTAATGCGTAACGAAGACAACCTCTGGCCGATCGACAAAAACTGCAAACTTCTGGTTATCGAACACCTGACCGACAACCACACCCGCCGCAACCAATTCTGGAACTATCCCGGGTTCATCAATGAGTTTCTCCAGAAATATACTGAAAACTATACCTATGTGGAGTTCAATCCCCACAAGGAAGACCGTGCCTGGAGATATATAAATGAACTTCTGCCCATGGCGGACAAAGTTCTGATGCTCGGCGATTACGACCGCAGCTGCCCCGGCAAAGCGACCCGCAACTTTGTGGAAAAACTCATCGAACAGGGCAAGCCGGTCATTTACGCCACCAGCAACCCGTATAAAGAACTCATGATCCCCGACAACGCAAAAAATGTGATCTTTACCGGCGGGATCATGCACGAACAGTACGAAGCACTGGTGGACTATCTTTTCGGCAAACTCTGAATTGCCGCCTGATTGAACAATAAAAAAACGGTAATTAACGGTATATAACGGTTAATTACCGTTTTTTTCAGTGGAAAAATCATATATATGCTGTATATTAATTTTAATACCGCAATTTTAACACTATAAGGAATTTTATTTATGAGCAAGTTTGACAAAATTCAAGTCCCCGCCGGAGATAAGATCGTTGCCGATAACAAAGGTAATCTTCAGGTTTCTGACCGCCCCATTGTTGCATTTATCGAAGGCGACGGCACCGGGCCGGATATTACCAGAGCAAGTATGCACATCTGGAACAGTGCAGTAAAAAAAGCCTATAACGGCAAGCGTGAGATCGCCTGGATGGAAGTTTTTGCCGGCGAAAAAGCCAACGCCGTTTACGGCAAAGAACTCTGGCTGCCTGACGAAACAGTTGAAGCCATCCGCGAATATCTTGTAGCTATCAAAGGCCCGCTGACCACCCCCGTCGGCGGCGGCATCCGTTCGCTGAACGTGGCTTTGCGTCAGATGCTTGACCTTTATGTGTGCCTGCGGCCGGTGCGTTACTTCAAAGGCGTGCCTTCACCGGTCAAAGAACCCGAAAAGACCGACATGGTGATCTTCCGCGAAAACTCCGAAGATATTTACGCCGGGATCGAATGGAACGCCGGTACACCGGAAGTGCAGAAAGTCATCGAATTTTTGCAGAAAGAGATGAATGTAACCAAGATCCGTTTCCCCGAATGCAGCAGTATCGGTATCAAACCGGTCAGCAAAGACGGCTCTGAACGGCTGGTGCGTGCCGCTATGGAATACGCCATCAAGCAGAACCGCCGCAACGTTACGCTGGTTCACAAAGGCAATATCATGAAGTTCACCGAAGGCGGCTTCAAAAACTGGGGTTACGACCTCGTCCGCAAAGAATTTGCCGATGTGGCGATCCCCGCCCCCGACTGCGACTGGCAGGCTCCGGAAGGCAAAATTCTGGTCAAAGACTGCATCTGCGACGCCTTCCTCCAGCAGATCCTCACCCGTCCTGATGAATACGATGTGGTTGCCACATTGAATTTGAACGGCGACTATGTATCTGACGCACTGGCGGCATGTGTCGGTGGTATCGGTATCGCTCCGGGAGCCAACATCAACTATGTTACCGGCCACGCACTCTTTGAAGCCACCCACGGCACCGCCCCAAAATATGCCAATCTTGACAAGGTCAACCCCAGTTCGCTGGCACTCTCCGGCGAAATGCTCCTGCGTCACATCGGCTGGGACGAAGCGGCTGATCTGGTCACCAAAGGTATTGAACAGGCTATTCAGGACAAGGTCGTCACCTACGACTTTGCCCGTCTGATGGACAATGCCACCGAAGTCTCCTGCTCCGGCTTTGCCAAAGCAGTCGTTGATCGCATGTAATTTTCACCAGCTCAAGCCGGGGATTTTCAAGTAAGTAAAATCTCCGGCTTTGCATATTTGGAAAGCGAGAACAAACCATGAAATTTGTTTCAATGCTTGATGAGGAATTGCTCTTTGAAAATATTCCCGGCTCCTCCCGGGCGGCAGTTTATACCGCGATGCTGGAAAAACTGGCAACATACGCCGAATTGACTTTGGATATTCCGGCGGTAATCCAGGAAATGATGGAACGGGAAAACACCTCCGGTGTAGTTTTCCCCGGCGTGGCAATGCCTCATGTGCGGATCAGCGGTCTGCACGATCTTTTTATCGTTATAGGTATGCCGGAATCTTCCGAAGCCATGGGCAAAACCCAGCCTGCCGATCTGATAATCATGAGTCTTATCGGCGGCGATATGAGCGACATTTACCTGAAAATGCTTGCCGCCCTCGCCCGTTACATGTCTGCCAGCAACGCGGCAAACTCTTTGCGGGAAGCCGCCCGCAGCGGCAAGAATGCCTTGTGGGAATATCTTCAGACCAGCGATATAAAATTGCGTCAGGTAGTTACTGCTGAAGATATTATGAGTCCGGCTGATATTTTTATCAGCGAAGATGCTCCGCTGTCGGAGGCCTTTGACCTGTTCAACAGTCAGCACCGGAGATTTCTGCCGGTAGTCAATGCTCAAAAACAGCTGGTCGGCGAATTATCTGCCGTAGCGGTGATAAAAAGTTTTTTCCCGGAATATGTGTTCATGATGGATAATCTGAATTTTTTGAATGACTTTGCAGTCTTCAACGAAATATTCAATGCCGAACACACCCTTCCGGTATCAAAGTATATGAGCTGTACTCCGTGCAGTGCCTCGCTGGATACACCGCTCATTCAGCTTACGCTGCAGTTGACCCGTAAAGGTGCAGGTAATATTTACATTGTCGATTCCAACAATACGCTCAAAGGCATTTTCAGCATCGACAATATAATCAACAAGGTATTGCGTGGTTGAGGTGAGCTGATGGATTGGTGTTTCTGGATTGGTTCGACAATATTCCTCGCAACCTATATACTTATAGCCTCTGAAAAAGTGCATAAAGTCATCTGTGTCCTTTCAGGAGCGGCTTTGATGTTTATTTTTGTCTTGCACAAAGGTCATGGTTCCGGCGAATCACTGACCGGCATGGCGGCAGAATATGCCAAGCTCGATGTCTGGGCAAGATATGTGAACTTTGATGTGGTATTCACGCTCTGCGGTATGATGATACTGGTGAATATATTAAGTACCACCGGGCTGTTTCAGTATGTGGCGATCAAATGTGCCAAGATCGCCAAGGGCAGTCCGATCAAGATGATGATACTGCTGTCGCTGGCAACGGCATTCATGTCGGCATTTCTGGATAATGTAACGACAATTCTGCTGGTGGCACCGGTAACACTGCTGGTGTGTGCGGAATTGGGCGTTTCAGCAATACCTTTTCTGATTACCGAAACCATGTCCAGCAATATCGGTGGTACGGCAACGCTCATCGGGGATCCGCCCAACCTGATAATCGGCAGTTTTGCCAAGCTGGATTTCATGGCATTTTTCATAAATCTGGCACCGTTTATTGTGGTTTTGATGGGGCTGTACATGGTATGCCTGTGGCTTTATTACCGCAAAAAATTTTATGTAACCATCGAAAAACGGGCAAGAATCATGGAGCTGGACGAAAAGGCGGCGATCACCGACCGCAAAAAAATGACCGGCGGCCTGATCGTAATGCTTTTGACCATTGCCGGATTTCTTTCGCACAGTTTTACCGGTCTGGAGCCGGGAGTAGTCGCCATGACCGGGGCGGCAGTAGCGCTGGCAGTCTGCAAGGTGGATGTGGAAAAAGCTCTGGAAAAAGTCGAATGGGTAACGCTGTTCTTCTTTATCGGACTTTTCGTGCTGGTGGCAGGAGCCAAAGATTGCGGGTTGATCGCCTTTATCGGAGAAGGCTTGAAAATCCTCAACACAGTGCATCCATTGCTGACGATTCTGATCGTCATGTGGGTATGCGGCTCGATTGCGGCAGTTACCAACAATGTGTCATTTACAGCGGCAGTAGTGTCGATCATTGCATTGTTTATGCAAAATGCTCCGGCATTTCAGGGCAATGAGGCTTTGTGCGAGCTCATGTGGTGGGCGTTGGCACTGGCGGTCTGCCTCGGCGGCAATGGTTCGCTGGTGGGGGCCGCGGCAAATCTGGTGGCGATGGGTCTGGCAGAAAAAGCCGGTCATAAACTTTCATTCAAAGATTTCCTGCGATACGGCATACCGGTAACTGCGGGCAGTATGATCTGTGCGAGCATCTACATTGCCGCCCGTTACGCCATACAGACAGGTTTTTGAACGCATGAATTCATATTCAGTAAAAACAATAAAAACGCTTTCGGCAAACGAACAGCATCAACTGCTGGAACTCTTTGCCGAAGCGGATTTTGCTGAATTTTCGGAAGATACTCAATGGCTCGCTGACGCTGTAAGCAACTCCGTAACGGCGGCGGCGGCTTTTGACAGCAAAGGTAATCTGATAGGATTTGCCCGGGCATTGGGCGATCATGTCAGCGATTGCTACATACAGGATGTGGCAGTCCGCAAAGAGTTCCGCGGCAACGGCATCGGGAAAGCGTTGGTAAAACACATCCTGCAAGTACTGGCAGAAAAAAACATCGACTGGGTGGGCTTGATCGCCACCCCCGGCAAGGCAGACTTTTACCGCAAACTCGGTTTTGAAATAATGCCGGAACATACCCCCATGCGTTTAAGTCCGGAAAAATATGAAAAATATAATTGAAAAATCTTGTATAGCACTTGAAAAAATCAGATAATATGATAAAGTTATAGAACCGATATTTTTAACCATTTTCAGTGCAAAGTCAAACTCATGAAAAAAACTCATACAGGAATAATAAAATCAATGCTTGCGGCGGTGTCGCTGGTCTTCTTTGCCGGTTGTGCCGATGATGCGGCAAGTACCGATCTGCTGCTGACTTCCGCAGTGGAACTCGCCCGTACCGGCAAATGGCAATCTTGCGAAAACAACGCCGTAACTGTACTCAAACGCGATCCGGCAAACATCCATGCCATGCTGCTGCGGGCATTGGCCGCCGAACATCTGGGCAAAAAAGATACCGCTTTGGCAATGGCAAAACAGGCCGCTGAAAATGCCCCGGAAGATTTTTCCGTGCAATACACCTATGGCAGATTGCTCGCCGAACAGGGCAGTAAGGCCAAAGAAGCCATTACCGTGCTGAAACGGGCACTCAAACTGCGTCCCGGCAACCGCAGTACGCTTATACTGTTGGGTAATTGCAGCAGCCGGATCAATGCCGATGATGCCATAACCTACTATCTGGCACTGCCGCCGGCAGTACAGAAAATGCCGGAGATCCAAACCCGGATAGCGATGTATTACCTCGACCGCCGCGACCGCAACAGCAAAAACCTTGCACTGGCACTTCAATCGTTGGCAAATGCCTACAAAAGTGCCAGCGACAACCCGGTGGTGGTACTGAATCTGGCAATGTTCATAGATCACTACATGAGAAACAAAAAGAAAGCATACGGTTTTTACAACCGTTATCTGCATTTGACCAAACATAATCCCGAATTGAATCCGACCCGGGCTCAAGTCCGGGCAAGAATGAGTGCGTTGCGTTAAAAAACAATCATAAAAAGGTGATATATCATGAAAAATGTTCTGTTGCTGGCTCTTGGAGCAATAACCCTTTGCGGATGCAGTTCTATGCAGAAAACCGGGGAAGAAGTTATTCCTCCGGTAGTGGTTACAAAGATCAATGAACCGATAAAACTTGACGGCAGACTGGATGAAAAAGTCTGGGCAAAAGTTCCGGTGTACAACCTTGAATTCGCCAACGATGCCGCCGGTTTGCCGATGGCAGAATACAACCGGGTCATACAGGATAAATACGAAGGAGCCAAAGTAAGATTTCTGTACGACGACAAGTATCTTTATGTAGCAGGGGAATTGGAAGATGATGATGTAATAACCTACCTGAACCGCAATCAGGATCTGCTCTATCGCGGTGCTGACACATTGGAAATCTTTCTTTCTCCGGTCAATGCAACGCATTACTGGGAACTCTATGCCACACCAAGTGAATACCGTACAAGTTTCTGTTTCCCCGCCGGCGGTATGCTCGGCTTGCAGGAAGTGTTCAGCAAGAGTATGCTCATGAAAGGCTTTGAAACCGCATTTTCAGTCAACGGCAAACTCAATGATTGCAAAGTTAAAGACCGGGGATGGGTAACAGAAATGCGTATCCCGCTGGCGGAACTTGCCGCCAAAGAGGTCAAATTTGCTCCCGGCGAAAAGTGGGGAATTCTGGCGGCACGCTATAATTACTCGCACTACATGTACCGCCGTCAGCTTTCGTCATACCCCAAACTGCCGATAGTCAACTTTCACTTGCGTCAATACTACGCTCCGGTGATCTTCCGCTGAACGGAGGGGTGATTTTATGAAAAAAATTACTCTGTTATCATTTGCTTTTACTGCAATATTGCTGAACGGTTGTGCCTTTATGCAAGATAATCGACCGGCAGTGCAGCCGGTAACGGCAATTAAAGCTGCCCGGGGTGAAATCGTTTTTGACGGCAAACCGGATGAAAAATTCTGGCAGAAAGTCCCCGCATACAACCTTGTCCGTTGCGATATATCCAATACTCTGCCGCCGAAAGAAAAAGCGGCGATCCTGAAAGACGGTCTGGAACAAGGTCAGGTAAAATTTGCCTGGGACGACAAATATTTTTATGTTGCCGCCATCTTGCATGATAACGATATTGTATCTGTAACTCCGGGGGCCAACCAATTCCTCGGTGATTTTTTCAAGGTCGTCATTACGCAGGAAAACGCCCCCTTCGGGTGGGAATTTATCAGCGTACCCAACAATATGGCAGTAGCGTTACGCAATTCCCCGAACGGACTGTATCAGACCTATAAAGAAAAAGAAAATTACGGCAGGATTGCCGGTTTTGAAGCAGTATGCAAGTTTAACGGCACCTTGAATATGCAGAAAGACCGCGATACAAGCTGGTCAACAGAAATGCGTATTCCGCTGGCGGAACTTGCCGGAAAAAACTTGCATCCGTCAGATGCCGGTAAGTGGAGAATACTGGCTGTCCGCATGAATTTTTCCGCCTATAATTACTTTGTGCAATCGTCAGTTTTCCCCTCGCAACCGGCGTTTAATTTTTATTTGCGGGAATACTTTGCACCGGTTAAATTCCGCTGATTTACCGTTTTCCGTTAAAAAAAGCATAAAAAAGTTAAATTTTTTGCAAAAAAACTGTTTTGTCCCCTTGACAAGACAGTTTTTTTTATGTAAAATAAGAGTATGGATTTTTTTGTAAACGCTGTAACATCATTGGGAAAGCGGCGGTTGCAAATAATTCCATCCGGCAGAATCACATGTAAAACTACCTGAAATATGCCGGTAAAAACTGTTCACCGGTACCGGTAATGTAAAACAAATGTGCGTTTTTTCCGGCATTTTCGGCAATCGGGGGGGAGAAAAAAGTTATTTAATCGTCAGTATTATGGAAAAAACGCAGAAAACACCTGTGCCGTATGAGAAACGGTCAGGGAAAGGTTCAGAATGAATATTTATGTAGGAAATCTGCCGTACAGCACCACTCGTGAAGATCTGGAAGCTCTGTTTGGTGAATTTGGTGCAGTACAGGCCGCCCGCGTAGTCATGGATCGGGAAACCGGCCGCAGTAAAGGATTCGGTTTTGTGGAAATGGATGACGAAGCCGGCAAAGCTGCCATTGAAAAGCTCAACGGCAGTGAAATCGGCGGTCGCAAGGCAGTTATCAACGAAGCCCGTCCCCGGGAAGAACGCCCCCGCAATTTCCGTCCCCGCGGCGAAAAACGCTGATCTGTAAAACAATCTTGTTTAAGCAGTACCTCAAACGGGGTACTGCTTTTTTATGCCGATACACCGGCAAACTTAAATATATGAGTTGATAAACTGTATATTCAGCTGTAATTCAGGATCGTATTTCTGCATACGGCAGGTCAATTCGGCTTTAACTTCATCCTGCGAAAATTTATAATTCCGCGGAAAAAGCATGTGAAAATGCAACACGCGGCAAGTTTGACTTTCGTCAAGCAGAAAATCGTACACTTTCAACTTACTGTCATACACTGACACTTCATCTTCCAACTTAACCCGCCAGCTTTTCACCTTCGGGTCGGCCGTATCATACGGGTCGCAATGCAAAAGCAGCTGTATGGGCAGAGTTTTGGCAACTTTTACTTCGGCGGCTTCGAGCATATCATGGATCGACAGCGGAGTATCGTTCTGCGATACTTCGGCATGAGCAGTGGCAAAATAGCGGTTGGGTCCGTAATTATGCAGTATAATATCATGCACGCCGCAAATGCCGTCGCACTCCAGCAATACTTCGCGGAGCTTTTCCACCAGTTCAGAATCCGGACATTCGCCCATCAGTGAATTGGTCGTATCACGCAATATTTTGAAACCGGCAACCAGAATCATTCCGGCGGCAACTGCCCCGGCACAACCATCCACCGGAAAAGTGGTAAAACGCCCGGCAAATACCGCACCAAGCACCACCAGAGTACCCAGAATATCACTTAAACTATCCACGGCTGCCGCCCGGATAACATCTGAATCGATCCGGTTGCCGATCTTGCGGTAAAAGCTGTAAAGCCAGCCTTTGAACAATACAGTACCGCCGACCACCGCAAAAATGCCCCAGCTGACTTGCACCTTTTCCGGAGAAAATATCCGTATTATGGATTCTTTGAGGAAATCAAATCCCACTGCCAGCACGATCACCGAAACGATCACCCCGGCAATATATTCACTGCGGCCATGCCCGAACGGATGACCGTTATCTGCGGGGCGGGCAGAGAGCCTGAACCCGATTATGGTGATTATTGACGACCCGGCATCAGATAGATTGTTGACTGCATCCGAGGCAATGGCAATACTGCCGGACAATATCCCCGCAGTCAATTTAACTGCAAACAAGAGCAGATTGACCGCCGCCCCGGTAAAGCCGCTTAAAAGACCGTAAGCCAAATGGCTTTCCGGCTCCTGCGGATTTTTATAATTCCGTACAAACAAACGGCACAATAATTCACTGAACATGAACTGTCCTTTTCCACTTCATAAAAAAACAATATATACAAATCCTGATCAGAGTTCTATAAAAATAGCACTTATCTGCAGAAATGTCAAGTTTATAATTTCACCTTTACCCCGGATTTCCGGAGTTTGTATCCGTATATTGAAAAATTCTTTCAGCCGGACAGTTTCCACAAAAAAGCTCAAAACAGCCGTTCATTAAAGCAACTGCTGTTTTGAGTTTGGTAATTTTGAAAAAAATGATTTATTTATCCGCCGGTTCTGCGTAGCGGGTTTTGCTTAAACCGTCGATGAACGGTTCCAAACCGAACCACTGGAAGAAGTACGAGCCTTCACAGCCAAGTTCGTTAGCAACGTCGATTTGATCGACCAGTTCTTTGAGGTCAAGTACCGCACCGTGACTGCTCTTTACGCCAATGGTTATCACTATGGGGATATTGGCATTGTGTTTGCGGCAGTAATCCACCTGACGCTTCACCCAGCAGCGGTACATGAGCATATCATAGACATAGCCGGTGGGATTGATCCGGTCGAGCAAGCCCTCTTTCAGCCAGTCGGCAAACGGCTGGTGCAATTCACGCCACAAAGCGTTTTCACCATGCCGGTAGCCCTGCACATACGCTGAAAGTTTAACTTGCGGAAAATCCTTTTTCATCATTGAGCGAATATCCCGGATCCATTGGGTAAGGTGTTTGCTGTTCCAGGTGTACCAGTGGATGTAATCCGGGGAACTGTGTTCAAATTTGCGGGGGTCTTTACCGAATTCTTTCATGTAAAGTTCGGCACCGCGGTCGCTCGGATATGCCGCCATACGGGTGTAGTCAAGGTCAAGGGCATCGACATCGTACTTTTTGAGTATGGCTGAAATATCTTTTATGCGGTATTCCCGTACTTCCGGCACCGCCGGGTCCATCCAGCCGAGCCGTTCGCCTTTAAGGTTACGCATGGCGTATTCCGGGTGTTCGGCGAGAAAACCTTTGGGCTTTTCCGCACCTTCCGGCAACAGACAGACCAATGCACCGAACTTGATATTTTCCTTGCGGGTTTCTTCCCGCAACGCGGCGAAAACATCCCACTTGTGCTTATCAAGCATATATTTACTGCCGATTTTAACATGGGTATTACAGCGGTTGAGAATAGCAAAACTGAAAAATTCGTTCAGATTGGCTTTTTTCATCTTATTGATAATATCGCGGATCATCGCCTTGCCGGCGGCTTCGTCTTTAGGCAGATATTGCGGATGAAAGCAGACGGCACGGGCTTCATTCTTTTTGATGACAAACTCTTTTTTGTCCGGCTGAAAAACCGCAAGTCCGGTTTTGGCGGCAGGGAACGATTTTTCCACACTTACATTTTTGACCCCATTGCGGAGAGCGGCACGCAAATCGAGTTTTATATTCAGTTTTCCGGGCAGAGTTTTGCCGAATTTACCGGCAAAATAACCGGTCGGCACCATGTAGCGGTCGAACTGCGGGGCACATTCCAGCGTTTCGCCATCGGCTGTTACGGTTATCTTATCAGCCCGGTTGACAATAAATTTATCGTTATCCGCATCGGTTAAAATCAGCTGAAACGCAAATTCGCCGTTGGCTTTGCCGCTGGAGCGGAAATCACTTATTTCGAGCTTGAATTTTTTCAAATTTGCCAGCGTGAACAATCCATCTTGCAACGGCTGTTTATTGCCGGTGCGGCTGTTGCCGAAAAATCCGGCTTCGGGCGAAATCTGGGCATCGACTTTTTTGGTGCTTGCCATGGTAACAAGCGTTTTGCCGTCGCGTACCTGAAAATAGTGATGACCGCGAATTGCGTAAGAACCTTTGGCAAAACTGCTCTGCCAATCCGCAAAATGTCCGGTAAAAGGTATGGCAAACTTTGTTGTTTTGAAACCGCCGGTCAGCGGGATGGCTTCGTTGCTGAAGACCATCACCTGTTCCAAAGTGGTTATATTGCAGAAACGCCAATGACTGGAGCCCATGGGCGAACCGAGATTGTATTTCATTGCATGTTCCGAACGGGCGGTGCCCCGGCCTTTGAGCAGTTTTATATTGCCCTTGCCGGTATAGTCAACCAGTTCGGCATCCAGAGTCAGACCGGTAATGTGTATTGAGTTTTCTCTGCCGTCGGCATTGAACCGGTAACTCCAGACGGCATCTTCGGGTATATACTCTTTTTTGACCGGCTTTTTGACGGCTTTCTTTTTGGCTTTTCCCGGGGCAACAACCTTTACCGGAGCTTTACTGCAATCGCCATTGGGCAGTTTGATCTCATTGCCTTGAGCATCAAAGAGTTTGAAAGCAGTAAATTCAGCCGTACCTGCCGCCTGATAGATACAGCAGACCACTGCAAATGATGCTCCGTCAGAAGGGATGGTGAAGTCGAGTTTATAATCTTTCCACTCTTTATTATTGCCGCACTGGGTCATAACGGTATAACGTTTGCCGCCGGCACGGTCGCCGTTGGCGGTAAAAAACGACACCCCTGCCCGTGCTCCACTGCGACTGGCTATATTGCTTTTGGCCTTAAAAGTCAGGCGGTATTTACTGCCGGGTCGGGTTTTGATAAGCGGCTGATTCTGCAAAAAATACTTCGCTTTGCCGCCGGTCGTCGTCAGGCGGAAAGCCTTTACATTATCAACAGTGACCGCTTCGGCTCTGCCGTCGGCAAGGCGTTTAATCGGCAGCCAGTCGGCAATATCGGATGTATAACGGTACGCGGCTTTAAGCGGCAAAAATGCCGTTAACAGCATAACAGCGGACAAAAAAATCTTTTTCATAAAACACACCTTTTGCTTTGTTTATTGGATCGGAGCAACCGCCTGGTTGTAGCCATGCCCGCAATACTTCAGGAAAAACGCCTTGTGATTACTGCCGGTATTGGCGGCGGTGGCGTTGGATAAAGATTCCGTTGAGCAATGCCCATCTGCCCACGAAAGATTGAAACTGCCGACGCGGGGATCGCCATTCTGCGGATGACGGCAATGCACATAGTTATAAGCGTATGTAAAATATCCGCAGCCCAACTCATCAACCGAATGGCCCGGGTAGTAAGTATCGGCAAAACCGATGGTAACACTTGGGTCAGCCACCTTACCGCGGGTGATTGATTGCCGTAAACCGCTGCCGTTCAAGTTATTCCAACGCCAGTAGAGCATTTCATTAAAGCCGTAGGATATATATCTGCCGTCATTGGCACGGTATCTGCCGTCGCCGGGATTTTTCAGCGGAAGCAACGCCTGCGAAGGACAGGAAAAAATACCGCTGGCGGAAGCATTGTATTTTTTGAAACTGCTGTGATCCGTATCGCCGGCGGCAAGATAGGGCATTACCATTTCGGGCCAGTAAATATTTTCGCCGCTTTCATCTGTATAAGGTGCCTTGGAATCCCCGGTCGGAGAATAGTCGGTGTAATAATCGTTGTTGTTGTCGCAATACATACTCATTGCCAGAGACATACTCCGCAGATTGGTCAGACAGTTGGAACTTTTTGCCCGTTCGCGTGCCGCCGAAAGTGCCGGCAAAAGCATTGCCGCTAAAATTGCAATAATGGCAATAACCACCAGCAATTCGATCAAAGTGAATGTTTGGACTTTTTTCATTTGCAAATTCTCCTTTTTTTATGTTTTATTTATTTTTTTCTTTTTCCAGAGCTTTGAATTTTTCGGCATCTGCCATAGATACACCGTTGATTACCATGCCATTATCCAGCTCGTCGGCGGTGCGGTTCTTCAAATCACGGAACAAGTTGCGTATATCCAGCAAACCACCCACCCAGAACCAGATGGATGTAACCAATGCCATAAACATCGGTACGATCAGAAATACGATCAAAAAGTATGTTCCCCACCACGCCGCCGGCCACGGATCAATGGCGTTCCAGATCGCCACGGTCAGGAATGTGCCGCCGAAGGTGTAAACATAACTGTAAAGGAACAATCCCCACGAAATAAACTTGTCGCCTCTGGTGTGCATGGGCGTAATTCCCGCCAGAGCAGTGAAGATGCGTTTGATGCTCCAGTTGGTTTCGGTCTTGACTGTGCCATCAATATTGTAAATACCGCGGTGGAGCATCCGGTCAAGGTTGAACGGCTCTTTACAGGTGCATTTGGATACAACAATATAGAGTATCAGCGAAGTTATGATGTTTATAAAGTACCATTCGTAAGCGTTGATCGGTATCTTGTACGGATTCATCGTCCAGACAATGTAGGGATTGAACGGTCTGGAAATTGCCTCCAGAATATTGCCCACGCTTTCGGTCATACCGTTTGCCGCCAGTGCCGGGTAGATGACATCCGCCCAGTTGCGTTGTAATATTATATAGGTCAAAGCAAGGATCAAACCGGAAATCATACTTGTCCACGCCCCCTGTTTGGTACCGAATCTGCTGTAAAGCCCGAAAATCAGCACCGGGCCGCAACCACCCAGATAGACCGGCAGAACCGTCATGCGGAAGAGTTCAATATAGTCCATCTGGGCAAACGCCAGACAGCAGAATATAAAGAACAACCCCACAAAGATCGAACTGCCGCGTAAAAGCCAGATATGCAGTCTTGGGCTGGGGGCTTTTTTGAAAAACGGCAGTATCAGATCTTGTGCAATAGTCTGTGCCGAGCTGAATATGTAACTGTCGTCGGTGGAAACCATTGCCATAATCATCAGCAGAGCAAACAATCCGAGCATACCCGTACCCAGCAGATGCCGCATGGTTACCGAAACCATCTGCTGATGGTACAAACTGCGGAATTCCTGAACTTTGCCCTGCCCGCCGGGAACACTGGCAAGCACATTTTTTGCGGCCTCGATATAGGGTGTTTCCAGATTGGATTTTTTGCTCAAAGGTTTACCACTTGCCGGAACATGTGAGTGTTCGGGTATGGCGGCAAAAGCCGCAAGCATCTGCTGCTGAACGTTGGAATCTTTGACAATATCCTGTGCCACGCGTCCGGCAATTTCGGTACGGACATTTTTAGCAGTCATGGCAAAGTCGTTATGATTGAGCAATACCATGATGCTCAAAGCGATCAATACATGCAACAATGTTCCGAGAAATCCCCGCCACTGCCCCAGCAGTGATGCCATTTTCTGTTCATGCGGCGTCTTTGCCGCCCCGGAAGCTCCGCCGCCCAGCCAGGTGGCACGGTGCAGAAATGTTGTAGCCAGCGACACAACAATAGCAAACAAGTTGAAGTCGCGTACTTTGCTTATATCAAAGCTGTTGACAAAACTTTCGCCCGCCACGCGGTCGGAAAGCACCGGCAGTATCTGCGTACCCCAGTCAAATTTAAGCAGCAGAAATCCGCCCAGAAAAACCATGATCGGCACGCAAAGCAACCCCTGCAAAGTATCGGTCAGCACATTGGCCAGCGTGCCGCCACAGCAAATGAGTGTGATCGCCAGCGACATACAGCCGAACATCAGTACCACAAAGGTCGAAAAGGTTATACCCAGTATGCTGAAAGTTTCCGGTAAGCCCAGAAAATAGATGAAAAACCGTGCCGCCACTGCCGGCATGATCGAGTGTGCAAGCATTTCAGCCAGCACCCGGATAAATGAAAAGTAAAAGCGGAAAGGTTTACTGCCGTAACGCATTTCCAGAAACTGCCCCACGCTTTGAGCTTTGGTCTCACGGAAACGGTAGATGCAATACCCCGACAAAGCCAGCGTAATAGTTATCGGCAAAAGCAAACGGTTCCAGAAATCGACCGCAAACCCCACGGCATATTTGCGTTCCACATAAGAAAGCACGCCAACAATACTTATACCGTTGGCAATATCGCCGATAGTCAGCAGATAACGCCCGCACAAACGCCCCGCCGAGAGAAAGTCCACCACACCGCGAATATATTTACGCGAGTAAAACCCCAACGCCATGACCCCGATCATCGGCACTATAAAAATTATGTAGTCAATCAATTTCATATTCGGTATTTCCTCCTTGTTTTTTTATATTCAATTATTTTTCAAAGTATTTCCGGCATGAAAAGTCCAGGGAATATCGTATTGCACACAAGTTTTGTTCTGCCGGATCAAATCCAAAAGCTTTTCGCCGGCGATCTTGCCGTACTTATATTTGCTCGGCAGCAGGATACTTGATATATTCATACCTTCATAAACCGGCGGCCGGCCGCTTTCGTTTTCAATAAGCAATAGCGATATATCTTCCGGCACGCGGAGCTTACGCTTCTGCAAAGCCCGCAGTACCCCCGGCAGAAAACGGCTACGGAAAACCGTCAGGATCTCCGGTTTTTCCGGCAGACTCAACAATTCGTCGATGGCTATATCGTACTCGATCTGCGGCGCATTTTCGCTGATGGGCTTTTCACTGCGGATATTGTAGCACTTTGCGGCACTCGCAGCGTTGCGGTAGCCGCGGAAGATGGCAGTACGCTGAAAATCCAACTGACTGCTGCCAAAAACCCCGAAATGACGGAATTGCTTCTTTATCAGAAAATTGAAAATCGCCTCCACACTGCTGTCCGAAAGCTCTTCCACATAATTAAGCCGGGTGGAGTGATTGGGCTTTCCCATTACCATACACGGAATGATCTCCGGCAGCTGATATTTTATAACATCTTCCAGGAAATCTTCGCGGTTGGGCAGCAGCAGACCGGCAATATGAAAATGCCGGATCCGTTCGCTCAAAGGTGTATCGCATGGAGCTATCGTAGTCAAAACATAGCCGGAATTTTTCAGAGCCTCCAACGCCCCGGTAAAAAGCTGAAAAGTCGTGGGCGATATTTGCGGATCAAGCAACTCACGGTCTGACTTCAGCATCGGCAGATAAATACCGATATTGCGGCATCCCGGTTCCGGAATATATTTAAGATCGGGAGCCGCAAAAGTTCCGGCTCCGCGCCGCCGGACAATGAGTTTTTCCTCCGCAAGCAAGCTCATAGCATGCGAAATAGTATCTTTGGAAACATTGTACATGCGGGCAAGTTCATCCGTCGGCGGCAGTTTCTCGCCCGGAGCGATCCCGCCGGAAATGATCTGACTGCGTAAAGCATATCTGACCGCTTCCGGACGGCTGTTGATAATAGAGTATTCGGCAAACTTGTGCATAGTATATCCCGTGAAATCAAAAATCAGATGACTTTTGAGGAGTTTTGAAATTACCTCAACGCCTTAAATATATATAGAACGGAATGGTTTGTCAAGATATACCCTGCCAAAAACAATGATAAAATCCCCGCTTATCCTTATTTTCAGGATAATGCAAATAATAATGAAGCATCCGGCATGATAGACAACGGCAGTCTGTCTGTCCGGTCTTTTTTTTAATTTTTCTCCACGATATTGGCGAATGAAGTTGAAAAGTTGCAAAAAAATGCTAATGTAATGTGCAAGTAGGATATTTTTAATGATGAATCGGTAATTTTGCCGGAAATCAGTAAACTCATTAGCACAGAAGAGAAAATAAAATGTCGTTGTTCAGTGAAGCAGAAAAAATTTATCGCACATTGGGTGTTGATGTAAATGCCGCTTTCCGCCGGGTGGCGGATATTCCCGTATCTATTCATTGCTGGCAGGGTGATGATGTAAAAGGTTTTGAAAATTCCGGTTCGTTGGATGGCGGTATTGCCGTTACCGGTAATTATCCGGGCTGTGCCCGCACACCCGGCGAATTGCGGAACGATATTGATAAAGTCTTGAGTCTGGTTCCCGGAGCCAAACGGCTCAATGTTCACGCCATCTATGCCGAAAGCAATGGCGGCAAAATCGAACGCAACAATATAACGGTCGATAACTTCAAAAATTGGATGGACTGGTCAAAAGCCAACAATGTGCCGCTGGATTTCAACCCCACATTCTTTGCTCACCCCATGGCGGCGGACGGTTTTACTTTAAGCAATATTGACAAAGCCATCCGCAAATATTGGATCGAGCATGGCATCGCCTGCCGCCAGATAGCCGCTGAATTCGGTAAGACTCAAGGTTCTGCATGTATCACCAACTTCTGGACGCCCGATGGATTCAAGGATACCCCAATCGACCGCGAAGCTCCGCGTGCCCGTCTGAAGGAGTCGCTGGACGAAATATTTGCCGTGAAAGTTGATGATAAATACAACCGGGATGCTCTGGAATGTAAACTTTTCGGTATCGGGGCTGAAAGTTGTACCGTAGGTTCGCACGAGTTTTACATGGGTTATGCCATGAAAAACAATAAGATGATCTGTCTGGATGCCGGTCATTTTCATCCGACCGAAGTGATTTCCGACAAGATTTCCAGCGTGCTTTTGTTCTCTGACGAAGTACTTTTGCATGTCAGCCGCGGTGTCCGCTGGGATAGCGACCATGTGGTGATCCTGAACGATGAACTCTACGCCATTGCCCAGGAAATCATACGCCACAATTACGACAAACGCGTACATATCGGGCTGGATTACTTCGATGCCTCCATCAACCGTATCGGAGCGTGGGCAATCGGGGCAAGAGCAATGCAAAAAGCATTGTTGGCGGCGGCTCTGGAACCGGTGCAGCTGCTCAACGAAGTGGAGGCTTCCGGCGATAACACCAGCCGGTTGGCGTTGCTGGAAGATTGCAAAAACCTGCCCTTCGGAGCAATGTGGGAGGCTTATTGCGAATATTGCAATGTTCCCGGAACCGGTTGGTTCAAACAAGTCAAAGATTACGAAAAAGATGTTTTAAGCAAACGCTAAAATAGAAAGTTCAGGTTTACTATGTCATTAAGTACGATCAAAGCATTGTCCAATTATTACGGAGCTGATTCAGAATTTGTTCTGGCAGGCGGCGGCAACACCTCTTGCAAAGACGAAAAATATCTGTATGTAAAGCCCTCCGGCGTGAGTCTGGCAAAGATCACAGAAAAAGATTTCGTCAAAATGGAGCGTGCGATCCTCCGCGAGTGTTTCAGCTGGAATTCTTTTACAGATGCCAATGAGCGTGAAGCCCGCGTCAAAAGCCTGATGGCTTATGCGGTCGCCCCCGGCAGCAGCGGTCGGCCCTCGGTGGAAGCTCCACTGCATGAATTGATGGATTTTACTTTTGTAGTGCACTTGCATCCGGCAATGGTCAATGGCATGACCTGCGGTAAAAACGGTGCGGAAAAGTGTGCCGAACTCTTCCCGCAGGCGTTGTGGGTGGAATATGTCGATCCCGGTTTTACCCTGGCAAAAGTGGTTTTTGACCGGGTGCAGGATTACAAAAAAACCAACGGCAATGCTCCGTCGGTGATCTTTTTGCAGAATCACGGCGTGTTTGTCGGCGGCAACAGCGATGCAGAAATCCGTGCCGCTTACGACCACATTATGAATACACTCCGCGATTATTACAAGAAAAACAATACAGACCCCGCTCCGGCGGCAGTTGAAGATGCTGATGCTGAAACTGTTATATCATACGCCCCCAGTCTTCGCGGCTGGCTGGCAAGCGAAAAAAGCACCGTTTCAGTACGCAGTACCAAAGCATTTACCCCGGCGGCTGGGCCGTTGACCCCCGACCATATTGTTTACGCCAAAAGTTTTGCGTTGACTTGTGATGCCCCCAATACCGAAGCCATAGAAGCATTTGCAACCGCAAAAGGTTATAAGCCCAAAGTCGTATGCGTTCCCGGCAAGGCGTTGTTTGCCGCCGGCAACAATGCCGCCGGTGCGGCTACGACCATGGCACTGGCTTACGATGCGGCACGGGTGGAACGCCTGGCAGCAGCTTTCGGCGGAGTAAATTATTTAAGCGATGAACATCGCGAATTTATTGAAAACTGGGAAGTTGAATCCTATCGAAGCAAGGTTGCCGCCGGAAGCGGCAAAGCTCTTACCGGCAAGGTCGCTATTGTTACCGGCGGAGCCCAGGGGTTCGGATACGGTATAGCCGAAGTGCTTGCCGCTGCCGGAGCCGATGTGGTCATTGCCGATATGAATGTAGATGGAGCCAATGCCGCCGCCGCAAAACTTGGAGCCGGAGCTTCAGGTGTAGCAGTAAACATTGCCGACGAAGATTCTGTAGCCAACATGGTGCAGAATGTGGTCAAAACCTACGGTGGAGCCGACTTGTTTGTCGCCAATGCCGGGGTTTTGCGTGCCGGTTCAGTAAAGAGTCTGACCAAAAAAGACTGGGATTTTGTGACCAATATCAACTATTCCGGTTATTTCCTCTGCGTCAAACACATTGCACCGGTGATGGCACAGCAGAACAATGCCAGCGGTCTCTGGAGCGATATTGTACAGATCAACAGCAAATCCGGTCTGGTCGGTTCCAACCGCAACGGAGCTTATGCCGGCAGTAAATTCGGCACTATCGGCTTGACACAAAGTTTTGCTCTGGAACTGGTTGCAGACCGGATCAAGGTCAACAGCGTCTGTCCCGGCAACTTCTTTGACGGTCCATTATGGAGCGATCCGGAAAAGGGGTTGTTCGTACAGTATCTGGCGGCAGGGAAAGTCCCCGGTGCCAAAACCGTTGCCGATGTCAAAGAGTTTTACGAAAAGCAGATCCCCATGCACCGCGGCTGTCTGCCCGTGGATGTGGCAAAAGCGATCATCTATGCTGTAGAACAGCTCTACGAAACCGGTCAGGCAATTCCGGTTTCCGGCGGACAGGTAATGTTGAATTAAACTGAAAATCCGCAGTTGTAATAAGAATAAAAAACCGGCGGCATTGGTTTTGCCTTTGCCGCCGGTTTGCTTTTGTTTTTTATGCCAGAGTTATGGTGTAGGCTGTGGATTCTTTGTCTTTGTTGTTGAGCTGGATTATATATTCTCCGGCTACT
>SUVS01000043.1 GCA_015061885.1 Lentisphaerota bacterium | reverse complement strand
ACTCTCATTTTTCATTTTTACATCATATGAGCGAAGCGAATGCTTCATATTTGGAGTGAAACGGAAAATGCTTCATAACGAAGTTGCTTCATCTGAAAAGGCTGGTCCGGATTGGGTGAAGCACACCTGACGGCGTATGAAGCATTTTGCGGCATTGCCGCAAAATATGAAGCACCGCAGATGCGGTATGAAGCAAAGCCTTTTCAGGCTTCATGTTTTTTTTGCCTTGAATCAAGGCAAAAAAAATGGCGGAAGAAGTGGGATTCGAACCCACGGAGGGTCGCCCCTCGGCGGTTTTCAAGACCGCTGCCTTAAACCACTCGACCATTCTTCCGCTTTTGCATTCTATATAAAATGCCATGCCAAACGGCTTTTGTCAAATTTTATTTGCAGGAAAAAAGATTTTTTCTTTATCAGAAAGCGTTATTGATTTGTAAAAGATGCAATTCTGTGGCATATTAATATGATTGAAAGTTTTTAACCCAAAAGGAATTTTATCATGTTAGCTAAAGAGATCCGTCAGAAATATCTTGACTTTTTTGTCAAACATGGGCACAGCGTTATCAAAAGTGCCCCGCTTGTACCCGATAATGACCCCACTTGTCTTTTCACCACTGCCGGGATGCACCCGCTGGTGCCTTTCCTGCAGGGAGCCAAACATCCTGCCGGCAACCGTCTTACCGATGTGCAGAAGTGTGTGCGTACCGGCGATATTGACGATGTCGGCGATCCCGTGCATCTGACTTTCTTTGAAATGCTCGGCAACTGGAGTCTGGGCGATTATTTCAAGAAAGAAGCCATTGATATGAGCTTTGAATTCCTTACCGGCAAAGAAAATTTGAATATTTCGCTGGATAATCTGGCGTTCACCGTTTTTGCCGGCGACGAAGATGCCCCTTTTGACTCCGAAGCCTATCAGATGTGGCTCGATCATGGCGTAAAAGCCGAACGCATTGCCAAGCTGCCCAAGGCTGACAACTGGTGGGGTCCTGCCGGTGTGACCGGCCCCTGCGGACCTGATACAGAAATGTTCTTCTGGACCGGCGACGGAGCCGCCCCGGAACTCTTTGATCCCAAAGACCGCCGCTGGGTCGAAATCTGGAACAATGTCTTTATGCAGTACAACAAAAAAGCTGACGGCACATTTGAACCGCTTTCGCAGCAGAATGTTGATACCGGTATGGGTCTGGAACGCATCACCTGCGTTTTGCAGGGTAAAAAGAGTTGTTACGAAACTGAACTCTTTGCCGCGATCTTTGAAGAAATCGATTCCATCCGCAATGTTGCGGCGGTGCCGGCGGCTGACCGTTCAGCTTCGGAACGCATCATTGCCGACCACTTGCGTGCGGCTACTTTCATTATCGGCGACGGCATCACACCCGGTAATGTTGACCAGGGTTATGTATTACGCCGTCTGATCCGCCGTGCCATCCGCGAAGGTAAAAAGCTGGGTATCGAAGGCGAATTCACCGGCCGTATCGCCAAAGTCGTCATTGCAGAATTCGGCAGTGTTTACACTGAACTTACCGAAAATGCCGACAAGATCCTTGAAGCGTTGAAAATCGAAGAAAAGCAATTCGCCGCCGCTCTGGAAAAAGGCACCCGCGAATTTGAAAAACTTATTGCCCGCGTACCTGAACATATCCAGAAAAAAGTCATCAGCGGCAAAAACGCTTTCAATCTGTACGAAACCTACGGTTTCCCGCTGGAACTGACTATTGAAATGGCTCGCGAAAAGAACTTTGAAGTTGACGAAAAAGGTTTTGCCGAAGCCTATGCCAAACATCAGGAACTCTCGCGTCAGGGTGCGGAGCAGAAATTCAAGGGCGGTCTGGCCGACCACTCCGAAGCTACTGCCCGCTTGCACACGGCTACTCACCTGCTGCACGCCGCTCTTCGCAAAGTTCTGGGCAACCATGTGGGTCAGAAAGGCTCCAACATCACTGCTGAACGCTTGCGTTTTGACTTTTCGCACGAAGAAAAGATGACTCCCGAACAGCTTGCCGAAGTCGAAGCTCTGGTCAACGATGCAATCAAGCGTGAACTGCCGGTTGTTATGGAAGAAATGAGCGTGGAAGAAGCCCGTGAATCCGGTGCGATCGGTCTTTTCGGCGACCGCTACGGCGAACGCGTCAAGGTTTACACCATTGGCGATGTCAGCAAAGAGATCTGCGGCGGCCCCCATGCCGGAAATACCGCCGAACTCAAGAGCTTCAAGATCCAGAAGGAAGAAAGCTCCAGCCGCGGCGTAAGACGCATCAAGGCTGTGATCGGTGCGTAATATTAAGTAAAACAGACCTGTCAACTGCGGCAGGTCTGTTTTTTATCTGGCGGTATTGTTATGAACTTTAACTGGATGGCTTTGCTCGAAAATTCGCTTTATCTTCTGGCGTTGCTCAATCCGGCAAGCAAGGTAATGTTTCTTGCCACCTATCAACCGGCTCTTTCGGTCCGGCAGATACGGGAACTGGCGTGGAAATCATCACTGGCGGCACTGGTTATACTCATTGTGCTTGCCGGAGCCGGGGAAATAGTTTTGAGCAAAATTTTCCGGGTAGAGCTTTATTCGCTGAAAATAACCGGCGGACTGGTGCTTTTTATGATCGGCTGGATCGCAGTCCGCGAGGGCAGATTCGTTAATAAAAAAGAAGAAAACACCACGGTTCCCGGTTCGGAAAAAGATAAGTTGCCGGGCGATGTGGACTTTACCGATCTCTCGCTGGTTCCGCTGGCAGCACCCCTGATCGCGGGGCCGGGAACTATTGCGGCAAGTATTTCAGGAACAGCACAATACGGCTGGAGCTTCATGGCTCTTTCGCTTGCTCTGGCAATTTTCATCAACTTTGTGATAATGCTGTTTTCGGGCAAAATCAATCAGGTGCTGGTCAAATTGCACTTGCAGGGGCCGCTGATCCGGCTGACCGGATTGATAATTGCCGCCGTAGCAGTACAAATGGTGATCGCCGGACTGAAAGAGTGTATGCGTTAAAACATACCAATACCTCAAAAAATCTTTTCCCGGAACTTTTCTGACAGTTTTTTTATTTGGCATGGAACTTTTTTTCTTTTCCGGCATCTAATACACTATTGTTGTTGAATTATTCTGTCAGGTACGGAATTGCACACAGTCAAAAAATATTCTGCATATATAAGATGCACAGCCTAAAAGGAGTGTTGCTTAAAATGGAAGACTTGGCAGAAATCCGGTACGCTGATGCCACAGATGCCAAACTCATTGAATTTGCCATGAATGGCGATCAACAGGCGTACCGGGAAATCCGCAACCGCTACAATACCCGGTTATCCATGACCGCAATAGCAATGCTCAATTCGCTGGAAAAAGCCGATCAGGCGGTGGAACACACCTGGGAAGCGGCATGGAAAGAACTGCACGAATTCAAGCACGAATCACTCTTTATTACCTGGATATGCCGCCGGTTGATGAAGCATATCATAAATAACTTTCTGCAACCATTGTAATTCAGAAAATACTCATCAGCAAGCCTGCCATTATCAGCAGCAGAGCCAGCCAGCGTAATTTGGATATTTTTTCTTTCAGAATAAAATATCCGAGCAAGGCACTCAACGGCAGACTCAACTGCCGGAACGACTGCACAAAACTTACATTGCTGACATAATTCATGGAAATCAATATCAACACATAAGCCAGTGCCGCAAAAATCCCGGCGGCGTAGGGGTGATAAGTCTTTACCAATGCCTTGAGGTTGCCTTCATCTTTTTTGCGGAAAGCCAGCCACCCTGCCCCGCCCCACAGAGCAACTGTCACCAGCGATTCTCTTATGCAGGAGTAAGTTCCTGCCGCCAGGAGTTTATTGCAGTCAGGAAAGTGTTCCATAATAGATTTCACGCCGAAACTGTCGGAAACAGTATATGCTGTTGTAGCAAATGCCGCCAGCAATATTCCCGGCAGACCTTTTTTTACAAATGCAAGTTTTTCCCGCAGAGTTTTACCTGAACTGTTATTGGAAAATGCCATAAGCATACATCCGGCAAAAATTATCAGCATACCGGTTATCGCCAGAGTCCCCAGACTTTTCCCCCAGTCAAAAATCACGCATCCGGCCATAGTCAGAAAAACCGGCAAAGCTCTTGCCATCGGGTACGCCAGCGAAATATCGGAGTATTTGTAAGCCAGCATCAGACCCAGATCGCCAAGTCCGGCAACCACACTGCTGATAAGAGCAAAACGCAAAGTTTGCTCATCAAGTTTGAAAAGTATCCCCGAACAAAGTGCAAACGGCAGCATGGTCAAAAACAGTGATGTGGAAAACAACGCAAAAAACGCCCACGAAGATTTACCGCTGCTTTTGCAGAGAAAATGCCACAAACTGTGCATGGCGATCGAAGCGGCAATCAATAAAAACGCAGTCCAACTCATAAACTCGAAACCTTCCCGAACTTTGGAACTTTTGACAGTTGCATCTGTATAATATACAGCAACACAGAAATAAAGCAATCGCCAGTCCGCATTTTCCAGTGTTATTGTCAAGTTTTACTTATATGATGATTGTAAAAGTAAACGCACCACCATCTCAAAGCAATCACCTCAATTTTGACGAAATGGTACATTTGCTTTTACAATTTACGAAAGACAAAAACACCATCAAGTTGGAAAATACCCTGCCCGCACGATTCAAAAAAAATATTTATATTGATAATTCAGTATTGGTTGCAGAATGAAAATAAACAAAATACTCCTTACAGCCGCTCTCCCGGCAATATTGTTATCGCCCGCGGCGTTTCATGCCTCACCGGTCAAAGCCAAAGCGGGAATGATTTTCGGCGTGGATGTGCATATATCCGACTCCGACAAAGACTTTGTGCAGGAAGCCATGACCAGCTTGAACAACACAGTACCGTGGAAAGGCCGCCGGCAGGAAAACATCCTGAAAATGGTGCTGACCGGAACCGACGGCAAAATAAAATAAACTGGCTTAACGCACTGAAAACAAAGTTTTACCGGGATTTCTTTTGCACCTTGAGCAGATCGCTTAATGCGTTGCGGCAAATATCCATGAAGTCTATCTCAAACTTCACACCTGCCGGGGTAAAGCGTTCTGCCAGATGCCAGATATATTCAGCGTGCGGATAGCGGAGCTTGACCAGCTCGGCTCCGGCGATTTTTTCGCAATCATCGTTGTGATCGCAAGCAATCACCAGCACTTTAAACGGCTTGTCTCCACGGAGTTCTGCGATCTTGCGGCAGACGCGTTCAATATCTTCGGCTTTATGATCCACCGGGCGTAATTCATCCATGGTAGCCTTGTGCATCACAAACAGCACAGGGCCGGGAAATGACATGACTTCCCGGAAATTACTGATTCTGCCCGCCATGCGTTTTTTCAGCTTTGCCAAACCTTCAGCAGTGGGTTCGCAATCGCCGTCATGCGGATAAAAAATACCAGTCCATTCCGCATTTTTCCAGCGTTTATGCTCATAATCATAAGTCCATTCGCCGTCAAAGTAACCGGCAAAATCATTTTCCAGAAAATGAGCTGTGGCATGCGGCGGATTGGCACTCAAATCAAACGGCATACCCTTTTCGCCGACGCCTTTGCTGGGTTTGAGCATCCACAAAGTCAACAGCGTGCGGGGCATACACCCCCAACCCAATGATACTATCTTGAACTGATCGCAGTTTTTCTTCCGCAATTTATAGTTATCTGTAATACACTTCCACGCCGTTTTTGACATTTCCGGCACAGCTTCACAGCTTTTAAGATATTGCTTGCAAAGCATCTTGAAGTCTTTGCTCGGAACAATCCGGCTCAAGTAAAAAAGCAGATTGCATTTCAGTGATTTATATTCCATAAAAAACTACTCCATAATACGCACTGCTTATTAATATACATGTTTTTGGTTATATTTCAAGCTCCAGCCGGGGTGGAATAAGTTCTTAAAGCTCCATCACTCGCACACTCTTACATAATCGAGCGTAAAAGTACGCTTTTTGCCATCCCTTGCCGGACTGGAACTGTAAATTGACAATGTATTGAGTTTTACCGGAACAGGTTGGGCAATGCCTTGTTTAGCACGCATTCTCCCCCGCTGCCCATCGGTGGCAACATTGAACTTGCGGGTACGGAAATCCTTGTATTCTTCGTTATTGCAAAAGCGGATATAATCGCCGTAACGCTTGCCGTCGGAAGCGATAAAAGAATATGTTGCCAGATGATTGAGATTTTTATCGGGATTCTTGAACCGTATTTCCACACATGGCTTGCCTTTCATATCGGCTTTGCCGAGTTTATACACATTAAAGTTGCCGTAATCCCGGAGCAGATTATCTTTGTCAAAAGTATATTCCAAAGTAAGTTCGCCGGGTTTATGGATAACTTTACAGCCTTTTTGAGTTGCGTCAAAACGCTTGTTTTCGCGATCCATGGGGATCATGCGGGTCTTGTAGCTCCAATGATTGTCGGTAAAATCATCAAACGCCGTCCCGTCAGAAACTATCCGCAGATACGGCAGCTGACCGAACGCCCAGAACCCGCCGTAAGTACAGCTCCAGACCGAGCGTTCACGGTTTTCGCCCACGCCGCTGTATTTGTTGCGGCAGACATTCATGCGGAAAACATTGTTTTTGATATTGAGTTTATCCAGCGGAATGGCGATTTCCATAACATAATGGTCATCAAACCGCTTGACCGCCGCCCGTGCATGGCTTTCAAACTTATGGTCATTGCCTTTACCCAGACTTGAAAGGCGTTCATAGTCGGCAATTACTCCCGCCAGATTGACGGTGATATTTTTCACATCATTGCCCCTGGCAACATCCGGCACGATAAACAGCTCTATGGAGTCATCCATAAAGACATCGCCGTCGTGGGCAGTACGGTCAACCCGGGCAGCACGGTTGTCCGGGTCAGTGGCACGCACGCCGACGATCAGCTCGCTGCCGCTTATGCCGACTTTGAAAGTCGTGGGGTAACGGGGAGCAAGCGGGGCATCGGTACGGACAAAGCTGTGTTCCGGCAAAGCGGCGTAGAATTTTTCATCCATTATGCCATCTGCAAGTACCTTGTCTTTTTTGTCCTTTTTCGGGAAAAGCATCTGATCGCGTGAAATCTTGGCTTCGGCTGCAAAAGCATCTGCCGAAATAAAGAATTTATCAATAAATCCATCGCGCTGCCACTGAATACGCTTACGGTAAATGGTATCTTTACCGGCAAGTTTTTCGGCTTGGGCAAGCGATTCTTTCATGACCTTGATGACCTGCGGTGAATAAATTTCTTCGTACAGCATCTTACCGGAAAACTTCGGATAACTGGTGCGGGGGGAATGTTTTACATTTTTGACATTTTCCCACTGCTTGATGGATATATCAAAAAACTTTTTCATCGCTGGAGCGGCGGGGCCGTAAAAGAGCTTGTAATAGCGTTCAAGTTCGGCAGCCACATCAACCGGATTTTCCCATGTACTCAACATACCGAAGTACAAATTCAAATGCAGCTGGGGCAAGTCCGCCGCAGTCGTGGCACGGTGACTTTTCAACCGGGGTACTTTCGGCAACATCTTGCTATCGGTAACTTCCCAGAAAATCGCCTTGATTTCCGGGTAATCACGCACCCACTGGTTCATGATATTGGGCATGGAATAAGGTATATTGTCGTATGGCAGCATGTAGTGCCAGATGGAGATGGTCTTGACCTTTTTCCGCCACTTGGCAAGCTGGTCATCAAAAGCCTTGCGGAACGCCGGAGCCCCCATGTAGATCATGTAGGGATTGACGCAAATCTGCACTACCACATTATCCGGCAGACTGAATTCCGGCGGTTCGTAATAGCCTTCATACGCCAGAGTCATGACCTTTTTATCCGGATATTTCTTTTGGACATATTCCGCAACCTTTTTGACAAAGCCCCAGACCAGCGGAGTCATGGAGCCGCGGCCTTTGCTGTTGTTGTCGATCAAAGCACGACAGTTGTCGCAACAGCATGGCTGGGTGGTATAGTTGTCATTGGGAACGATATAGACCGCCTCATTGGTGGGGTGCATGACCGTCCAGTATTTGGCTTCGGGGCGTTTTTCATAAACGGCGTCGATCAAATCGCAATAGGCTTTGAGGGTATCCGGATTGGAAAAACAATACTGCGGATAAGTTATCCAGCGGGAATTTTCGTAAGTAGCTCCCGGTCGAGGTTTACCGAAACGGCGGCCCTTGCCGTCGGGCTGAAGAGCAAAAATTTCCGGCTTGGTATCTTTGTAGAGATAATACAACGCCAGCATACTGTGGTTGGCACCGCCCCGGCTCAAACCGAATCCACGCAGACGGCGGGCGAAAATATACGAATCTTTCATATCAAATTCATTCCAGACCCGCGGCCAGTAATCGCGGCACCACGCCTGCGGTTTATCGCCGAAAGGCAATTTGCCGCTTTCGATTTTTGAGTGTTTTTCCACACATTCGCCGAACTCGCCGGGGGCATACCAGCGGACACCGGTGGTACGCTGAAGAAAATCATACACGCAATAAAGCACAGAAAAGTTGCCGTAAATATCTTTGAAGGGATTGCCATTGCCTTCCTGCCCGACAAAAGCGATACTGCCGTCGGGGAGTTCTTCCACGCGGTATTCTTCCGGATTGGAAAACTTTGCCGGATCGGTCTTCACCGCCGGATTTTTCCCGACATAGAGAGCTTTTTTACCGGGCGAAAGTTTATCCCTGACAGCCAGCTTCACGCCGGAAGATTTGGCAATATATTTCTGCAGTTCCGTTGCGGCAAAGCGTGTAGCTTGCGGGGCATCTTTGCGGACAATGATTTCGTAATCAGATTTGCCGTTATCAACAATAACGGCACCACCAAGCATAAAGCCCGCCAGCAAAAGCATAAAAGCAGTAAAAAGTTTTTGCATACCATCTCCTTAAAAAGTTTGAACTGCCGTAATATAACATTCATAAAGTACAGTTGCAAATGATAAAACAAAAACATCCGGAATTATTCTGATTATAATTAGCGACTGAAAAAATGTTGACAAAATAACTTACCGGTAAAGAACAATTTCATCAATCAGGAAAGGTTGGATATATGAACATTGAAGAAATAGTTGAATACATAAACAGAATCACGCCCCCGCGTCTGATGCGTTTTGTTTCCGAAAAAGGCGAAAACAGCTGCCGGGAGTGTCTGAAATATCATGATCAGATATTTGAAGAAAACGACAAAAACATGCCGCACATCCCCCTACACCCCAACTGCCGGTGCAAGTATGAGTATCTTACCAACAGCGAAGTAACTGAATTGCAGAATGAACTGCTTAAAGCTCATACCGCACTCATTGAATACAGCAACAAAATTACGGATAAAACCAATCAGCTTTTAGCCGAATATGCCAAAGAAATAAAAAAACATACACAGCTATATACTGCCCAAGCTGTAATATCTGCATTTTCAGCTGTTTGGCAGCTGGCACAACTTATTGAAAAAGGTAAAACTGTCAAAGAAGCTCTGGAAAACCAAGCCGATAACGCCAAACTGACCGGCATAGTTAAAGCACTGCTGATAAGCTATTGGGTAATGAAGAGTATGGAGCAGATCAATAAATCATTACAAGAGAAAATGAAGCAAACCGGAATCGATACCGCACTTCCTGAAATCATTTCCTGGCTGTCGCCCATACAGAAGATTGAAAACCTGTTGAAAGAATGGCACTATAACAGACTGAATCATCCAATGCAGCAATCATGGGCACTACCGCAAACTCCGGAAGAAGCAATAAGAAGGGGATTTGTACGAGCTCCAGACAGCCAGAATTTGTATCATAGAAACAAAGGGCAAAAAGACAATGTAAAGTTTCATTCTCAAGCAACCGGTCAGGAAGTTATTTTCAACAGTCAGGGAAAAATTATAACAGATATTGAAAATATTGGCACTTATAATTATTTTCCGCCCAGTCCCAATATCAGCAGTACACTGGACTTTATGAATACTATCGTTTTTCATTTAATAGTTGATGTCCTTCCATATTACAAATGGGGCAATGGTGAACAAGACACCACACCTTTGAAAAACCGCCTCTTTGGCTCTGAAAAAGCTTTTATTTTTGATCTTTACTTAACGGTATTTGAAATCATTCGTAATTTTGAAAAAAATATTTTTGGATTAGAGAAATAATCGCTTGCAAAAATATCTATGAAAGTGTATCTTAATGCCGTATATATTTTAGTGTGGATATACTATGTTTTATCTGGAATTTTCTTTTGTCCGAGTATTTTTTGCTATCGCCATGCAAGTTGTTTGTCTGCTGACGGCAATCTTTGGTATTATTTATGCCGGAGAAGAGACTAAATGGTCAGGAGTTATAAGATTTTTATCAAGCTTGGCAATTTCTTTTGTGTGGTTGATAGTTGGTACAGCAATATTGCCATGTTTCAGTTTCAGTCATTCGCTTGGGGGATTGGCAGCATATACCCTATGGGGGACATTGGGGATCGTACCGTTTATATTACCATTGTTGAAGGTGCGGAAAAATGAAAATCCGTTGAATTGGCACGAAATGATTTTGGGTGTGGTAACGGTACTGCTTTTCTGCGGAGCGTTGGCAGTTGTGCTTTATTACCAATGCGTAACTAATGGAGTGCTGGTTGCCGACAAGTTATTCCGTGAAAAAAATTTGAATACGATCTGCTGTTTTTTTATACTGCCGGTGATCCTTTTCTTTACTCCGGTATTTTCTATTTCTGCACTTATATCGGGAACGCTCCGGGAAAAGTTTTCGGGATTTCTTAAAAATTTGCTGCTGCTGGCAGTTGCCCCGATCGGTTTTCTGATATTTACCGGTACAACACTTTGGCAACTTAATAAAATTCATTCCGGAGAAACAGGCAGTACATTGGCAATATTTTCCACAGCCGCCGGATGGGTGATATTTATGATTATTCCATACGGTTCTATGTTGTGGCGTGGCAAAAAAGAAAAAGATAAAGCGAAATTTCATAATGGTATTGCCGGAATATGGGCAGTTAATTTTTTCATATTTGGGCTTTGTCTTTTGGGATATATTTGCAGAGGTCGTTAGCTGTTTTACAGAATGAGGGATTTGAACAATATATGTATTGGGAATATTACTTTTTCAGAATGGCATTTTTTGCTTTTATGCTGCTGCTTGCACTGGGTTCCGCCGGTATTGGAGCTGTTACTGCTCTGTTGCGAGGTAAACTTTGCGGCATAATTCAATTTTTCTCCAAACTGGCATTCGCTGTGGCGTGGGGAGGTCTTGCCGCAATATTGCTGCCTTATTTTGAGGTGCGTCATTCGTTTTCCGTTTTTATCGTATATACTGTATGGGGAATGTTGGGAGTTGTACCGTTTGTTTTTTCTTTGCTCCGGAGCTTGAAAAATAAACTTAACAACCGTTTGGCTGAAAATATCTGTGGAATAGTGACCGTACTGATTTTTTCCGGCAGTTTGAGTACAGTTATTTATTACAGTTGTATAGAAAACGGCGTTTTGCGGGAAAATGAATTATTCAGCGATGCGTGTATGAAAATTCTTCATTTCTATTATATGCTTCTTGCCGGGTTGTTTTTTATGCCGCTATTTGCGATTTTTACACTTGTATTGGGTATTCTTCGGGAAAATTTTTCCGGATTTCTTAAAAACCTGCTGCAACTGGCAGTTGCCCCGGCTGGATTACTGCTTTTTGTATTAATGGTTTATTATAAACTTGATAAAATTCAATCCGGATGCTTTTTAATATATACTGCCATTGCAATATGGATCTTAATTATGATCATACCATACACAGTTATGCTCTGGTACAGTAAAAAAGAAAAAGATGATTTGCAATTTCTCAATGGTATTTCCGGGGTATGGTCGGTTATTTTTTTCCTGCTGCTGATGTGTATCAGTGCATATCTCGGTTCTCAACATTGAAGAGTATCACAACTGGAAACAGGATCGTTTTTTCAGGCTTTTCACAGAAGAAATACAAAAAAACTTGATGATAAATTGATTTTTCACGGTTTAGAAAAAAATTTTTTCAGGGTAAACAGATGGATTGTTTATTTTTGAGCAGCATAGTTTTTTTTCTGATTTGTACTGTTTGTTTTTTCCCGGCAACCATATATTACAGTTATAAGTATAAAGGATGGCGGGGAATATTGTTGAGTTTGGGGCTTTTTGCACTCTATCCGGCAAGTTTTATAATTATTTTGACCGGGGTTTTTGTAAGTATATTTTTGTTTGATAAGCATACCGACAATAGGTATTATGTCATATTTGCAACTCTTGCACTATGGCTTATTGTGATATTTACACCCTATTGTATCACTCTCTCTGCAGGTATAAAATCACATAATAAAGAGCTGATAAAAACTGCTCTTTGGGGGTTGGCAACCACAGGAGCGTTGACTGCCGCTTTTCTGTTATTTATAAACTCCGGAATAAGCGTATGACTTGGCAGTTGACATTGATTTTTACAGCAGGAAATGCTATATTGATCTTATGAAAAAGACGCTTAAAAAATTTGTCGTTGTATTTATGGTTTTTTCTATGACCGTAATTACCGTTTTTTGTGCCGCCTTCAGCTGCGAGCCATTCGGTGATGTATTTTTCAGCTTTTGTTTTGGCAGTTGCTATAAATGCGTTGGCAATGCTGTTTTGCACTGTAACGGCAGGAAAATTGTTTTAAATGTTTATAAAACAGACAATAAGCCATTTTTACTGATCGGACCTTACAGTTTCGAAGATTATAAAGATTTTTTCTTTGTTAATAAAAAACAGGTAATTGGAACAGCTGTGGATAAAGGCGGTGATGCCTGGTTCAGACTCGGCAGATACCTTTTTATATTGGATGACCTTAATCATCGGGATAATTTGAGAATGCCATGGTGGGATTTTATGAACACTCCATCAGCAAAAAGCGAGTATAAAGAGTCAACGAATTGCCGTATATACATTTTTCCACTCGATGCGGCTGACTGCACAGTACAGCTGGAAATATCAGAAAAATTTTTTACTTCCGATATGCTTGATGCTTATAACGCAACAGCCAACGCAGTTTGCAAACCGGAACTTTATTGATTTTTCCGATTTTATGATATATTCCGGATATTATGAAAATAGTTATTGTCCTGAATTTTGTGAAAAATCAAAGTACGGTGGCATACAATAGTTTTTGCGTTTTTGACAAATCATAATTTGTGTGGTATATTTATACTCATAACGAATATGTATGATTTAATTCAATGCATCAGTTTCACTAAATTGGGGACATTACCTGAAAATAAAATTCCGGAAAATAATTCATTGGCAGCTTGAATGTAATTGAAAATACAGTTTTTTATGCTATTTTATATTCGTAGTTTTTCTTTGATTTTATCAAACAAAAAAGTGTGGGCTTAAAATTTATGAGTATTCCATGGGATATAAAAATTTTCAGTTGGATTTATGAAAGCGGAAAATATTTACTGCCTCTGATTTTTGTTTTGTGGTTGACCTGGCTTATCAGTGTTGTTATATTACGCAAACGGAAACAATTTTTATTTACTTCAGCAGCGTTTATACTTTTTTTTGCTCTTGGTACTGTTTTTACATGGTGCGGTTGGCATTACCGGATGGAATTGCGTGAACGCTATGCAATTGTTCAAACTGATGAAACAGCTTGTGCCAACAAAACTTACAATATTGATCGCATGCCATACGATGTAAAGAATGAGTATAAAAAAAACGGGAGTCGTCCCCATTACCGGGGTGTAGTTGCTCAAGTCATTCTGACAGTTATAGTAATACCGCTTACACTGCTTGGTCAGCTGATTTTATATCTGGTTTACTTTCGCCGCCGCAAACTGGAGGGGAAAATTGTGATTCCGTCAGCACCGCCAAATTGGCGTTTCCGGTTAGCCAGGGCGGGATTTATTGCCGGAGCGATAATAGCAATTGACAATTTTCTGTTTGTCGGGTTCGGGAATATCTGGCAGCTCTGGTGCTGTATTCCCCTTGCATTGGCGGTGATTTTCGGAACTTGGAAAAATTGGAGGTTCCCGGCACTTATACTTGCAGTGATCTTTTTTTATGGTGGTGTTGCATCCTGTTTCAGAGATGTAAGACTGGCAAAAAATTTGAATTTTATAAATCAAATGTACCACAATCGGGCTGGATTTGATTTTGAAAAAGTATTTCCTCCACTGCCGGATGCTATTGCAGTTGCGGAAGACGGCTCCGCTGGTATGCGTTTTAAAAGCTTGCAAAACAATACAAAACTGTATCACCAATTTTTAAATTCACTCCCAAAAAATGGGTTCAAGCCACTGCCCCGTGGCAGTATAGTTTGGCGTTATAGTGAAGATAAAAAATTTCAGAAACAGATTATTTCCGGCAATGCTTTCTACAAAGATTCAGGAAAAGGCGTTGGAGCGGTAGCTGAATATACCGGAGAATATTGCGTGCTTTATCTGGTTCGCAGCATGAACGAGTGAGTTGCGGTATATATGGAATATGTTTTTTTCAGAATAGCATTTTTTGTTTTTATGCTGTTGGCGTCTTCGGTAACAGCAATCTTTGGTATGGTATGTGCCGGAGAATGCAATAAATGGTCTGGTTTTATAAGATTCTTAAAATGAAAAAAAATCTTTGCGGATGAGCTTTTCAAGACTTTCCGCAAAGATTTTGTTAAGTTCGGGGGTTCTCCCCTGCCCTTTATTATCTGTCGTGATAGAGCCAATGCTTTTGGGGCAGAGCATAGCCTTTGGTGGCGGCGTTGCCGTAGTTGGCTTCGGCTTTGGCACTCATTACACTGCCGGAAACGGTTACAAAATTTGCTACGCCATTGTGCCGGGTGCCGGAGATATTTTTGGTACTGCCTTTGCCGATCCATGATTTGCCTTCCGAACTGTCCGCATCGGCAAACATCCAGACATCTTCGGGAGTCTGGGCGCAACCGTAAGAACTCTTGTTTTCAGACGATGCCAGAGCCTCTTCCAAGCCCCGGAAGGTGAAAATACTCTTATAAGTAGTGCCCCAGTTATAGGTCAAGCACCAGCTCATGACATAGTTGAACGCTTCGCTCATGGAACCGCCTTCGGTGGTACCTGATTGGCAGACAAAATACTGAAATCTCTGCTTCTGCAACCAGGTCATATCTTCTTTGTAAAACCGGAACCCAGCAGTGTTCTTCAGTTCTGTGTAATACGATGCCAATAAGTTCAACCCGTGATATGCTCCTGCGGGGCAACGGCTGGTGCTGGGGTTGGCATTGTTGGCGGGCAAAAAGTAGTCGTGGTTATCATCCCGGTACATGGTTGCCCCCAGCCCGATCTGCTTGAGGTTACCGATACAGCTGGTAGCTCTTGCCCGTTCACGGGCGGCACTCAACGCCGGCAGCAGCATTGCCGCCAGAATCGCAATGATGGCAATAACCACGAGGAGTTCTATGAGGGTGAAGCACTGCTTCACCCTCCCATGGGCGGAATTTTGCATTTTTTGATTCATTTTTCAGCTCCCTTTATTTGATTATTTTCTTCAAATTGATACTCGGTTTGACTTCAGGCAGCAGGAAATCCCAGACCGGGAGATCGGTTTTTTCGCCGACTGCTTTGGCTTGTGCGTCAAAAAATACTTTCCAGCTCTGCGGAGCAAGTGCCAGAGCAGAACTGCCGAAGGGCTGGATTGCAAAGTAAACAACTTTGCCTTTGCCGACCTTGCGTTCCACCGCCGCCGGAGTTTTATCCGGATAACTCATAATTGTTCTGCCGCCGGAAATTTCCGGCATAACATAGCTTTCAAAACGCGATCCCTGCGGTGCGGCGGCATTGGCGACCATTGCCGCCGGAAGATTTTTATTATCATAGACCAGATGGCACTTCTGCAATGCTTTGACCTTGTTGGGGACTGCTCCCGACAGTTTTACCCGGTCGGCATTGAGTGTGCCGTCAATGTTGTACTCCATAAAACGGGGATCAAAAACCACCATCGTGCCACCGTTTTCGACCCATTTCAGGAGTTTGGCGGAAATTTCCGGCGTGGTGTAACCCATCACCGGCACATAAAGAAGTTTGTAATCATCAAGATTTACGATATTTTTGCTTACCGAGGTATCTGAAATCATGCGAAAGTTGCTTTTGAGCATTTCGCCAAGCATAACATACACACTGTAAAGAGCGTGCTGGGCAAAATCATTTTCCGCCCATTTGTCAAAGTTGGAGTACCAGAGCAGAGTTTTGGTCTTTTCCGGTAAAACAAGTTTATCCATCTTGCCGACGAACTTGGAGAGTTCCAGCATGGCGGCGTAATCATCGAAAATCTCCCACGGAGCGTTTCCGCAATACCAGAAGAGATGCTCCGCACCGTTTTTCAACGCCTGACTTGCCCATTCACGCATGTCAGTCTTATCGCCGTGGCGGCCGTGATAGATAAAGCACTGCGGCATGGTGATGATCTTGGCATTAGGCACCAGATCACGCAATACACGCGTGGCAAAACCGGTGTGATAGATCGCCCGTGCCATGCTGTAACTTGCCGCCGTACTGGTGGGGTAAGGGTCACAAGCCATGATTTCGGCTATATCGTTTACATTGGCAACATCCACCACCGACAAACCGGATACATTGTTGTCGGTCATCAGGTGATACGGCGTATTTGGCAGCACCGATTTGAACGCATCGCGGAAAAGTTTGAGCGATGTATGGAGTTCATTGTTCCAGTAGCGGTAAAAAGCTATACGGGCAAAAGGCAGATCTTTTTCGGCTGTATCTTCAGCAAAACAGCTGCCGAATTTGCCGAAGCCGTAATTTTTGCGGATTGCCTCATCGACTTCTTTGAGAATTTCAATATTCTCTTTGTTGAGTGCCGGATTGTAAAAGACTTCGCAGTTATTGCTGGGTTCATCCGGCCCCATACCCAGTTTGACCGTCTGCTTTAACAGTTCACCATTTTTGCCTGTAACATATCCTTTGATGAATTTGCACGCGGCATCGCGGTACGCCGGATCGGTTACACACACCTGCCAGTTGTTATAAGGAGATACCAGTTTGGCACCGTTTTTGCGGGCGTTCCGGCCGTGGTCGCTGTTGTGGGTGAAAAAAGGCACTTTGACATTGTAGGTTTTGACCTGATTTTCAAACAGTTCACTGCCGCAAGTCAATGCCCACGGCCAGCCTCTGCCGCCGATACCGGCTTCGCCCCACGCCCGGTAAAGCTCTTTGAGCCATGTATTGAACACTTCGTCGCTGGTGCGTGCCATTACCGCTTTCGGGAAATCAGTGCGGCTGGAGCCATGTGTCCACAAATCCAGCTGATAATTGCCGGGAGTACCTTTTTCCAGCAGAGTCTGAAACTTTGCCTGCGGCCGTTTTACGGCAAATTTCACATCTTCCACAGACCGCTTGCGGGCCATTACTATGGAATTGACCGAACTTTTCAAACTTCCCCAGCAGGCTATATCGTGGAATTTGCCTTTATAGGCGTGGAATGTGCTGTTTTCGCGGGTGGATTTGTTTTCACGGGCAAGGTTGAATTTCAGCTCATAAGGTTTATTGCCATCAATGCCCAATGCTTTATAAGGTATGTAAAAAACACTCATCCAGCCGTAGGGAGTCATTGCAGTGCGGGTCTTGAAGTTTGAGTTCCAATCGCCGCGGAACCGCCACGGATCGCCGGGTACGCGCTGATAAAGCTCGCCATCGAGTTGGGTATTTGCCGCATTGACCGCAAACTGCCAGCCCTGCTGACGCTTTTCATCAAAGAGAAATACGGTATTGCAGTCGTCGTTCCAGACATCACCATCGCGTTCTGTAACTTTGGCAAGCGGTTTGGCAGCAGATTTATTGCGGAAAACAAAGTAAAGTCCGCTGCGGTCGGCGGCAAGCTGCACGGCGGTATTTTCCTGTGCAAGTTTGCCCTGATCGTAAAAACCGTAACGCAGATGACGGGCGTTCCAGATATTCTTTTCCACATCGGCGTTGAAATCCATTTTGGATAACACCGGTACTTTCAATGTATCGGGCATGTAAGAAACGCCTACCATATCCAGCTTAACGGTATCAGCCGGGCCGGAGAAACTTATCAGATACTGCACTCCGGCACTTTCCGCAGGTACATCAAAAAGCTGTTCATAGGTCTGATACTTGCTGCTGACACTCATTGGTATGTTAGCTCTGATACGCCCGGCAGAACCCTGTTTGCCGCCTTTTTTGTGGAAATTAAGCGAAAGTTCAGCTCTGGTCTTGCTGTTGGAAACTTTGTATAAAAACCGCTTTATCATCACCCCCGGCCCCGGCTCTTTGAGCCCCATGGAACCGTAAACAGTAAAGCCGCCGGCGGCTTTACTGATCTTCATAGACTTCTGGCCTGCCGCAGCATCCGCAGTTTCCAGGCTCAAAAACTTCTGATTTTCCGGCGGCCACGCCCGCATGGAAACGCCCCGTTCAAACGAGTGAGTTTCCGTATAGAACGGTTGTGCGGCCCCAGCCTGTCCTGCTGCCAGAAGTCCGGCGGCAGTCAACAAGGTACCAATGTTGATTTTTTTCATTTTTCCACCTTTCCTTTGTAAGGTATTTTATCGTGCAAACAAATTTTTATATTATCCAGAAAGCGGTGAACCGTTTTACAGGTTCCGCCGATAAGAATACTCAAAAGCAGATCCCAGAGTTCCTTACGCTGACACACATTATCACATTCAGCAGAAAAACGCACCGCATTTTCCGGCACATACATATTTTTTATCGAGTTGACATTCAACAACTGCAAACCCCCTGTACCGGCGTATTTTTTTATAATTTTGATACCGCTGCCGCTCCAGTTTATCACCGCATCCGGCAAATCATCTTTATTTTTCAGCGGTTCAACAGCAACATTTTCAAAACATTCTTTATCAAGTTCAACCGGAAATTCGTCCCTGAAAGAGTTGTGCGAACTGTACGGCAGATCATACTTTTCAAGTATTTTCCGCCACCGGCAACTGCAAAAACGCACATACCCCTCCAGCGGCGAAACCAGATTTATTGCTATCTTGCGATACCCCTTTTCGTAAAGCTGTTTCACCAGAAAATCCATCCCGATAAAGGTATCACATTCAACAAAATTTACATTTTTCACTCCGGGTATGATATTGGCTGAAACAAACGGTGTATGCTGTTTGCCCAGCACTTCACAAAATTCAGGATTTATGGCACTGTAAAGGAATATAACTCCGGCAATATCAGCCTTGAACAATCTTTCTGCCAGAAAAAGCTGCTGTTGACGCGGCACTCCGAGAAAAATCGGGGTATATCCATCTTCGGAAATCTGCCGGAGCAGATTTTCAAACGCCAAACTGCAATACGGCAGCATGGTATCGTACACGGTAATAGCCACAAATCCGCAGGGAAGTTTGCCGCGGTCAATGAGCATACCGCCGGAACCGCAGGGAATGAGCAACTCTTTTTTGACCAGCAGTTGAACCGCATTGAACATGGTCTGCATGGCAATATCAAATTCGGCGGCAAGCTCCCGTATGGGCGGAAGTTTATCGGTATAAACACCCCGTCTGATACGTCTTAAAAGCTCAACTGCTGTCTGCGAATATTTCGGTATATCCATAACAAATCACCATCCTGCCATGTACTGTTAATAAAATAAGGATGAAAATGATTTTTGTCAAGAGGCTGCAACGGGAAATTAAACTCAAAAAAAATTTATATATAGAACAAAAAAACTTACCGCCGGTAAATCAAAACACAAAAAAAACTCCGGCATCTTTTACGATACCGGAGCAGAAAATGCTCTTAAAGCAGCTTACAGCTCAACAAAACTGCTGCCGTTCCAGGTGTATTTGGCGGGCAGTTTGGCGGCAAAGGCTTCGGGGTCCATGCCGATTTTTTTCAGCGGGGCAATAAAGCACATCTGCACGATGTCTTCGGGCGTGAAGGCTTTCAAGCCGGCCACGACGTTGGCACACTGCATGATGGTTGCCGAAGAACCTACGAGGCACTTCTTTTCGGGGTTGTGGAGCAGGCCGTTTTCTTCCAGCACAGCGTAGTTGCCCAGAGTTTCGTACACCCCCGGAGGCATACCCGCGATCGGCGAAGCGTCGCTTACACAAATTACATTATCCACGCCTTTGGCACGGATCATAGCCTTGACCACCGGCGGCGGCAGGTGATGGCCGTCGGTAATCAAACCGGCAGTCACGCCATCTTCGCACAGCCCCGCCCAGATGGGGTTGCGGTGGCGGTCGATGCTGTTGGGGCAGCCGTTACCCAGATGAGTAAGCCAGCTGGCACCGGCGGCGGCACAACGCTGAACATCTTCAAAGGTCGCCAGATGGTGCCCCAGCGAAACGACCACGCCTTTGCTGACAGCGTATCTGGTGAATTCAGCGGCACCTTCGCTTTCGGCGGCGATGGTGATTACTTTGATATTGTTGCGGCTCCACGCCATCATTTTGTCAAAGAATTCGGCAGTGGGTTTCTGCACATACTTGGGGTTGTGGGCACCGACGGCACCGGGCTGATCGCTCAAGAACGGTCCTTCAGCGTGGATACCGAGGATCACATGACCGACTTCGGGGTCTTCCATGGCGTCGGCAATGATTCCGAGGTTTTTGGCATAGATTTCTTCGCTGGAAGTAATCACCGTAGCGAGGAAACCGGCGGTACCGCGTTTGTAGATTTCGCGGGCGGTCATCAGGACTTTTTCCAAAGTCAGACCTTCAGCGGAGTAATCGACCCCCAGAAAACCGTTGACTTGTAAATCAACAAATCCGGGCAGACTGTTAACAGAAATAGCCATTTTTATATATCCTTATGGTTAAGTGTTTTGTTGCAAACAGCGGCAGGAACTTGAGGAGGGGAAAAAGACCTTTTGAGGAAAGGTCCTTTTTCCCCTCCTCAAACTCCACCCCTTTTTTCCAAACCTCTTATTGGCATTTATCTTTTTGCTGTGCAAAAAAGATAAATGCCCTTTAAAGTTTGAAAAAGTCCTCAATGCCGTGGTATGTATGACATTTGTCATTTACCTACCCGCATTTTGAACAGAACCTTGGGTTTTATTGTCAAAAATTTTACAACTCTTTTAAGATACCATAAATAAAAACTTTTTCAAGCTTTTTGGTACTTTAAATTGCACAAACAGGCAAGTTTTACCGTTTCTGCCGGAGCTGTTACTGCTATATAGTTATCGCTCCAGCCGTGAGCGATATGCTTTTTATCGACCGTTTCAAAGATCACCGGCAGAGTTTTGCCCTGCAATCCGGCGGCAAAATTATTTTTCATGACTTCGCCCAGAGCTTCGAGCTTTTTATGCCGGAGCTTTTTGATATTGTCCGGCACCTGATCTTTCATCACCGCCGCCGGAGTACCTTTTCGTTTGGAGTAAGTAAATACATGCAGATTGGCAAACTGCATTTTTTTTACAAAGTTGTAACTGCTTTCAAACTCCTCATCGGTTTCGCCGGGAAAACCGGCTATTATATCCGTACCCAGATGTATATCGGGTATGAGTCTGCGGGCGGTATTTACAAATAATTCAAACTCCTGTGTGGTGTAATGCCGGTTCATGCGTTCCAGCACACTGTTGCAGCCATGCTGAAGTGCCAGATGCAGAAAGCGGCAGACTTTGCCGGGGTATCTTGCCATGGTTTCCAGCAAAGCAAGATTATCCAACGCCGGTTCGGTGGAGCTTAAACGCAGCCGCCATGCTCCCGGTATATCGTTGCAAAGTGTATCAATAAGATCGCAAAGATTTCTGCCGTTGTCAAGGTAGTTGCAGCTGTTCACCCCGGTCAGCACGATTTCCGGCACTCCGCTTTCGATCGCCTGACGGCAATCGGCAACAACTTCCTCAAAGTTACGGCTCCGGGATGCTCCGCGGGTGTACGGCACAATGCAGTAAGTGCAGAAGTTATCGCACCCTTCCTGAATTTTTATAAACGCCCGCGTCCGGTGCGGAAACAATCCTTGAGCCTTTTCTGCAAAGTTTTCCACCTTTATATCACGACTGCGGATCATGGCGGGGATGCTCTTGCTGTTCAATATTTCAACAAGATTTTTTTTCTGAACATTGCCGAGTTTGAGCCAATCTTCGCCGGCGATATTTTCGGTATCAACTTCGGCGGCACACCCGGTAAAAATGATTTTTGATTGCGGATAAAGCACTTGCATTTTCCGTGCCGCCTGCCGGCTCTTGGCGGCGGCGGCGGCAGTGACGGCACAACTGTTGATTATCACCAGTTCAGGAGCTTCAGAAGCGTTATCACTCTGGAGATAATAATTCATTTTCAACAGCCGGTCAGTCAGCAAAGCACTGTCTGCCTGATTGAGCCGGCAACCGAGTGTTACAATGCGTGCCGGACGCAGTTCAGCGGGTTTGTCCATTGCCCCGAACCACATACTTGTAGGTTACAAGTTCATCGACCCCCATCGGGCCGCGGGCGTGAAGTTTATCCGTGGAAATACCGATTTCCGCCCCCATACCGAATTCGCCGCCATCGGTAAACCGCGTGGAGGCGTTGTTGTAAACCACGGCGGAATCAACGCTGTTGAGGAATTTTTCCACCGCTTCGGGATCAGTTGCAAGAATACAATCGCTGTGGTGCGAGCCGTATTTATTGATATGCTCAACGGCCTTATCGACACCGTCAACGATTTTTGCTGAAATACGCAAATCCAGATATTCGTTATAAAGATTTTCTTCGGCCAGAACTTCTGCCTCCGGAGCATATTTACGGAAATCTTCATCGCCGAAAACAGTTACCTTGTTATCTTTCAGAGCCTTGTAAAGTTCCGGCACAATTTTTTCAGCAGCAGCTTTATCGACCAGAACCGTTTCCAGAGCGTTGCAGACACCCGGACGCTGACACTTGCCGTTGAGTACGATCTTGAGAGCTTCATCCAGATCACAGCTTTTATCCAGATAAGCGTGGCAGACGCCTTTGTAGTGTTTGATGACCGGCATGGTAGCACCTGCCACCACAGCCCGGATCAGACTTTCGCCTCCGCGGGGAATGATAACGCTCAAATATTTATCCATTTTAAGCATGATCTGCACCGCTTCACGGTCAGTCCACGGCACGATCTGCACCGCTCCGGCGACCAAACCGGCGGCAATGCCGCCTTTATCCAGAGCATTGGCAAGAGCTATATTGCTGTTGAAAGCCTCTTTACCGCCACGGAGAATCACCGCATTGCCCGCTTTAAGGCAGATACCGGCGGCATCGACCGTTACATTGGGCCGTGCTTCATAAATAATACCGATAACCCCCAGCGGAACTGCTTTTTTGGTGATTTTTATACCGTTGGGGCGGGTATATTCGGCAATGACTTTACCGGCGGGATCGTCCTGTGCGGCAACATCACGCAACCCCTGTGCCATGGCTCTGATGCGTTTTTCATCGAGCATCAAACGATCCTGCATGGCACTGGAAAGATTGTTCTTCCGGGCGTTTTCCATATCCAGAGCGTTGGCGGCAAGCACTTCAGGAATGGCATTTTCCACCGCGTCAGCCATGCTGTGAAGAACTTTTACTTTTTCATCTGCACTCAAAAGAGCCAATTTACCGGCGGCGATCAAACTCTGTTCGCCCATTTCAATAAGTTTTGCTTGCATATTCATAAAATACATCAACTCCTGTATGGTTTAATTTTCAAAATAATCATTGCCGGGAAAATATTCTGCTGCCAACTTGTGCAATAAATCATGACTTCCGATAATAAGCAGACCGTCATGCGTAGCTATGACTGTATCGCCGCGGGGGATTTCAAACTTGCCGCCGCGGCGTACAAGCATTACTCTGGCTTCGTGCGGCAGATTGATCTCGGCAAGACTTTTGTTCACACACGGGGATGATTTATCAATTTCAAACTCATGCATGATATTGTCGTGTGTGCCGGTATCTTCCAGCTCCAGCGGCATACGCTTTTTTTCCTGCAACGGGCAGTCAAGTTTCAAAAGTTTGGCAAAAGGCATAAGCGTTCTGCCCTGGATCAGAACTGAAACGATCACCATGCAGAACACCAGATTGAAAAGCAGCACCGCATTTTCGCTTCTTTCCGCATTGCCGCTCAAGTGTGCCGCCAGCGGAAAAGTTGCCAACACGATCGGAGCGGCTCCGCGCAATCCCATCCACGAAATGAGCAACCGCTCGCGGATGTTGAATTTGCTCTTTATCAAACACAAAAATACCGCCACCGGACGGGCAACAAACATCAAAACCGCCCCCAACAACAAACCGCGGACCCATACAGCGGTATGCAATCCGCTCGGCGGTATGGATATAAGGTCTTTGAATGTTACAAGCATCCCCAGCACCGTAAACATAGCCACTTGCATCAGCCATGCCAAACCGTTATTGAAGCGGATCTGGCCTTTTTTGTAGTTATAACGCAAATTCCCCATGGTAAGCCCTGCACAATATGCCGCCATAAATCCGTTGCCGAAAACACATTCTGTAACCCCGTAACTGGCAATCACAACAGCTATACCCAGAACAAAGTAAAGTCCTTCGTAATCAAGTTTGGCATTGTTGAAAAGCCATTTGCCGGCAAAACCGATGCCGACACCGCAAATGATCCCTACAATCATACGCACCGGGAATACCCATGCGAACTGCCACAGATTACCAATTTCCGGATTTTTCAGAAAGCTCACCATAAAAATCGTCAGCAAAGCCGCCATCGGGTCGTTGCTCCCGGACTCAAACTCCAATGCCGACGCCAGATTGCCGTGCAGACTCACGCCCTTACTGCGTAAGACGGCAAAAACCGCCGCCGCATCGGTACTGGAAACCACCGCCCCCAGCAGAAAACTCCAAGCCCATGTCCAACCCAGCAGCAAATGTACGCCCACAGCAAGTACCACCGCTGTTATAAAAACGCCAAGAGTGGAAAGCAATATACCGGGCACAAAGATTTTTTTCACGCTCCGCATATCCGTTTCCAACCCGCCGGAATACAGAATAAAAGCCATTGCCACCGTACCGACCACATTGGCAAACTGCACAGCGGCACCTTTATGCAAAGTAAAATCGAGCTTTTGAAATGACCCCAGATAGATACCCACCGCCAGAAAGAGCAGCAGAACCGGCATATTCATCCGTGTAGATAAACGGCTGGAAATCACCCCGTAAAGCAACAAGCCGGCCAGTACCAGAAAATTAACAGCGTATTCAGATAATTCCATAACAACAAGATACCTCTCAATAAAGTTATCCAGTAAGATAACACCAAACCAATGTTTTTTCAAATACTCAACACCATTTTAGAGCAAGAAAAAACCGATTTGTTTGCTGTATTGGAAATTTCAACTTTTTTTCAGGGCAGAACAAGTCTGGCAGAAATGTCATCGCCCTGTTTATTATCTGTGCGGCCTTTGAAACCATTTTCGTCGATCCGGTTTCTGCCAATACTCCAGATGATTATGCCATGAGCCTTTTTTATGCGGCTCTTTATTTCGTATTTCGCATCATCAGCTTCGGCAAAAAAATCATCGTCGCTATTACTGTTTCCGGCCAGTTTTTCGCGTTTTATCAGGTAATTTGTTTCAACTTCAAATTTGCCGAGTTTATATTGCAGCATTTTGCCGCTGAAGTGATCCTTTATTGCCAATGGCAGTTTTTCCGGATATTTTCCACTTGAGCGTTTGATTTTGATCGCTTCGATCAGTGCATTGAATGTTTTATAACGCATTTCAATATCGTGCATCCGTTCACCGGCACTCCCTAACACCGGGACCAGCATGCTTGCCAGAATACCGGCAAACGAGCGTTCTTTGAAATCTCCGACTTTGCAGAGGTTTTCCGCCTTGTAAAACCGGAGCAGAGTTTTGCCGTTACAGGCAAAGAGATACCACATGCCCGGCGAAGCATAGCGATAATGCTTAAAACCTTCGGTAAACACTTCGCCATTGCTTCCGCGGAGCGTACCATTGACAACCCCCATAGCAGTATCCCAACCGAATACGGCTTCACAATAAAGCGATTTGCGGTTCAAAGCCGGAAGTTTGCCGGCAGACATTTGCAGCTCTTTTTGAATATCCAGCAAGTCCTTATCACTCAACATATTGCTGTTAAGCATCAACTCCAACGCATCCAGCCGTAAATACTCAACGGCAATCAGAACCAACGCCGCAATAAGTGAGGTATCATGCCGGAGATATTCGGTGATATTGCCGCTGCGTTTCCACGCTTGCATCATTTTGTTATAATCCTTTTCATCGCAGGCAAACCGTATCTGCGTACAGAAAAATCTTGCTGCTGACCGCATATAACTCAAATCCTGCAACATCATAAAGGTCAAATTACCCGGGACATAATTCCGCTGACGGGCAGGCAGAGGTTTATCAAAAAATCCACCGATCTTTCCGGCGTTATCAGTAAAAAATTCCTTGCGGAATTCATCCGGAAATTTTTCCAGATAAAACATACCGTATATCTGCGAAAAATCCAGATCGTCCCTGCCGAGCGAATCCAGCAAAGACCTCAGTTCGCTGTGGAATTTTTCATCAACTTTCCTACCTTCATAATACATCTTCTCCAGCTCGCGGGCATTGAGCGGCTTCTTAAAATTTTCTTCCAATGCCTTGAATGTCTTTTTGACTTCATACTGTTGATAAATCGCTCCGAGCGTGATCGTTATGTAAGTAACGCCCAACAAGCCAAGTAATACCCAACAGCCATTGTTCCAAACCTTACGCAAACGCTTCTGCTTTGCCCCGGCCAGCAATTTCAAGCGGCAGAAAAATGCCCCGATCCCGCAAGCCAGCGAAAAATAAACCACCGGCACCCGCCAAGCCACCGGTATCGGATTTTCACCCGGTCCGGGGCAGTCAAATATTTGTGATATATTACTTAATATTGCAATTCCCGGCACCAATGCCAGCAGTCCGGCAACCATCAATATATACCAGTAAAAATTATTTTTCCGGATACATAACGCATTAAAGCCCAATATATTGATTGCCGCCACACCCACCAGCCAACCGATCCAGCCGGTGTAATATTCGCCGACCACCAACCAGCCTGCCGCCAGCAACAGCACCCCCGCAAACCCAATCTTATATCTGCTGCGGTCAAGCGTAAAGAAAAAACGCAGCTCAAGAAATGCAGTGTAAAGCCATACCAATAATTGCAGCAGCAATATCCCCAGCCAGAACGCCATCCAGTTTAAGTGGATACCGCTCATACCGGCAAACGGTTTTCCGCGTAAAACATCCATCAAATCAGGAAAAACACAAGCCCAGTTGGCAGAGCAGAAGCTCCAAACCAAAGTCAGCAGAGAGCCGAAAACAGCCCCCGCCGCCGGGTCATCCCAAAAGAAAAGTCTGCGGAAAAAGTTTTTCACTGTTATTATTCCTTGTAGTATCGAGCCAATTTCAAAAGTATTGGCATTTTTTGTTGATTTTTATTTTTCTTGTGCCGTAAACCTGTTTTACGGCACCCGCATTGACTTTTTATTGAAAAAAGTCTAAAAATTCAAAATTTTGAGCGTAC
>SUVS01000042.1 GCA_015061885.1 Lentisphaerota bacterium | reverse complement strand
TCCTTCCTTTATTTTTTTTGTTAGGTTACTAAAAAATAAAGGTCAGATGCACTTTTGTCAAACAACTCGTCCCATCACAAAATTTGGGACATTAACAAGTTTTTTGAAGTTTTCGGCAAAAAAAAAAGCTTTTAAACTTGCTAATTTCAAAAAAAGCATTATATTATTGTTCCATTGTGTTAGTTTGGAACAGTTATACAATTTTTTACATAAAGGAATATTATCATGGCACATAAGAAAGGTCAGTCCAGCAGCCGTAACGGCCGCGACAGCAATCCGCAGTACCTCGGCGTTAAGAAATACGGCGGTGAATTCGTTCTCGCCGGCAACATCATCGTCCGTCAGTGCGGCACCAAATTCCATCCGGGCAAAAATGTCGGCTGCGGCCGCGACTTCACGCTTTTTGCTCTGTGCGACGGCAAAGTGGAATTCCGCAAGTCTGCCCGCACCGTCAGCGTGATTCCGGTTGAAGCGTAATTCACGCTTTCCGAACAGATTTTTCAAGCCCGTACTCTTTTTAAAGAGTTGCGGGCTTTCTGTTTGTTCAGCACAATAAATCAATAGCAAGGTAGAAATCAATGTTTGTTGACAGAGTAAAAATTTCAGTAAAGGGCGGCAAAGGCGGCAATGGCTGTGTGAGTTTCCACCGCGAAAAATTTGTCCCCCGCGGCGGCCCGGACGGCGGCAACGGCGGCAACGGCGGCAGTGTAGTGCTTAAAGCCGATGCCAACGAACAGAGCCTGATCGACTTGAGCTACAACCGCCACTACGATGCTGCCAACGGCCCCAACGGCAAAGGCAAAAACATGTATGGCAAAAATGCCGATAATGTTGTGGTAAAAGTTCCGGTCGGCACAGTGGTATATGATGAAGAATCCGGGGAATTTCTCGGCGATCTGGAAACCGCCGGCATGGAACTTGTAGTTGCCAGAGGCGGCAAAGGCGGCAAAGGCAACGCGGCTTTTGCCACCAGCGGCAACCGGGCTCCGCGGATTTGCGAAGAAGGTACCGAAGGCGAAGAAAAACTGCTTCTGCTGGAGCTTAAAACTATTGCTGATGTCGGTTTGGTTGGTTATCCCAATGCCGGAAAATCCACGCTTTTGCGGGCACTTTCGGCGGCAAACCCCAAAGTTGCACCTTATCCGTTTACCACCTTGCACCCCATGGTCGGTGTGGTGGAATACGAAGATTTCAGCCGTTTGACCGTAGCGGATATTCCCGGTTTGATCGATGGTGCCCACCGCAATGTAGGGTTGGGGCATCACTTTCTGCGGCACATCGAGCGTACACATCTTCTGGTATATGTTCTGGATATGGCGGGTATTGACGGCCGCACGCCGTGGGATGATTTCCGGCATCTGCAAAATGAGCTTGAACTTTACATGAAAGGCTTGAGCAAACGCCCCGCTCTGATTGCCGCCAACAAGATGGATTTGCCGGAAAGCGAAGAAAATCTTGCTTTGCTGCGGGATGAACTTGCCAGCGAAGTGATTGATATTGTGCCGATTTCAGCCGACAAGTGCGAGCTGGAGAATCTCAAAGCTCTGCTGCGGGAAAAGGTGGGGCAGCTCAAAGCCGCGTCGCCGTTCTTTGTGGGAGCCAAACACACCGGCGGAGTTGATTTGGTAAGTTTGGACGAAAACAGTGATGACTTTGATTCTGAACTGTTACAGGATCTGCTGGACGATAAAGACGATTTTTGATCTATGAATAAAAGTGATCTCTTAAAAAATCTGGAAAAACTCAATATGCGTCCCGGTCGCGGACTGGGGCAGAATTTCCTGCTGGATAACAATCTGCTGGAGTTCATCGCCCGCAGTGCCAACATCACTCCCGGCGAAGTGGTATTGGAAGTCGGCCCCGGCTTCGGAGCTTTGACCGAAAAACTTTTAGCGTGCGGAGCTGAACTTTATGCCGTGGAGTTCGACCACCGGGTATGTGAGTTTTTGCGTGAAAATCATAAGGAAAGCAACTTTCACCTGACCGAAGGCGATGGTTGTAAAGTCAATTACGCCGAGCTGTTGGGCGAAAACGCCCCGTTCCGGGCGATCGCCAATTTGCCGTATGCGGTAAGCAGCATACTTATCGCCCGTTTTCTGGAGTTGGTAAATCCGCCCCGGCAGATGATATTCATGCTTCAGAAAGAGATGGGCGAACGCCTTGCGGCTCAACCGGGCAAAGGCAGTTACGGAGCGTTGTCCGTCAGAGTCCAGCAGCTTTATGATGTAAAAATACTGCGGATAGTACCGCCGGAAGTATTTTACCCTGCCCCGGCAGTGGATTCGGCGTTGGTGGAATTCAAATTAAAAGAAAACTTTCCCGGCGTGGAAAAACGCAAGGTACTGGAAAAAGTAGTGAAACTTGCCTTCCTGAACCGCCGCAAACAACTGGGTAAAGTTTTAAAACAGAACTATACCGAAGAAGCCATCCGCTCCGCCCTTGAACAAGTGGGGCATCCGTGGGAGATCCGGCCGGAAAAAATTTCGGTGCAGGAGTTTGAAAAACTTGCCGATTTGCTGAATCCCCGCTGAAAAACAGCGTTTGTGTTGACAAAAACTCTCCTTGAATAACAACCGTTTTTTCAAGGAGATTTTTTTATGCAGATACAATTCCTCAATTCCCCCGATTTTACGATCAATGCCGATGGCAAGTTGGAACGCAGCGGTTCATGGCTGTTAAGCTCCGATGATACCGATGGCGAAATAACCGGCCTCGCCGAAGAATGGGCAGGTTCGATCAATGATCCGTGGCGGATACCGTCAGCGGATGGCAGCAGTTATACGCCTGACCCGGTTTTGAAAGTGCAGCACATTGAATGTAAAGCTCTGGACAGCCGCCACTGCCGGATCAAATTCACCGCCTCAACCACCAGTCCGACCGGCGGCGAAATGCCGGAAGCGATCACCGGAAGTTTCAGATTTGAGCGTAAAAATGACTTGACTGAATATAAAATCATCAGTTACAAGCTCCCGCAAAATGATTTATCTTTACTGCCGCCAAGCGGCTCAATAATAGATTGGGCGGGCAGCGATTACCGGTGCGAAGCTGTAACAGTTCAGGAAAACAGCAATCAGCTTTTTACCGCCGAAATCCGGGCAGTGAATATTGCCATTGAACTTGCCGGCAGAATAAAAAGCGAAAAAAATCATGACGAAGAATTCAAAATCGGCTCATGGCAGATAATGCCCGATGCACTGGAAGATTTTCTGCAAAATAACATTCTTCACACCCCGGCAGTCTGGGCGGGCGAAAATTTTTACATCTACAAAATTGCCACCGAACCGGCGGATTCTGCCACGCGGACACAGGTCACGCTGACCGCCCGCCGCAGTAAACTGGAAATGCTCGAAGCTCTCCGCAGTGAAGAAATAGTTGCTATGCCTATGGATATACCCGATAAGCGTCTGGTATGGCAAAGCCGCTGGCGGGCAACCGCCGAAGACCGGGAAATATTTGAAAATAAATTGGGCAATACGGCAGAAGATTGGACAAATGACGATCAAATGGTCGTATGCAAAATAACCCCCAAACGCATATCGGATTGCGAATTTGAATACCTGCTGGAAGCCCGGTATCCGGAAGACATCGGCAGAGAATATAACTTTGACAGCAGAGATCTTGATCTGCCCGACCGTCATGAATATTACACCAGAGTCGGAGAAATACGCCTCTCCGCCAGTCAATGCGGCTACACCTGGCGGCACAATGGTATCTATCGTGCAATCACCAACTGGCTGCCGGCTCAACTCTGTCCGCTGGTAACGACTATGCCGTTAGCTCAAAGATGGATAAATCAACCGGTAAAAGTGTTGGAAATCGTTGAAGTAAGTTTTCTTGCCGGAACATCAGCAAAAAATATCAGCCAGATAATTTCGTGGTTCACCAGTCAGCGGGTCAGCAATACAACGATCGCCGGTATCAGCGGCTCTTTTCTGCGATACGATCTGGAAATAGACGATATTACCGACAGTTACAACCGCGACTGGACACGCATAAGCCGGGTCTATCGCAAATCACCGGATAATTACGATTGGAATTCCACCTATTGGCTCTGATTTTTTACAGAAAGAAATAAGATTATGTTAAAGAAAAAAACCCCTGTCAAACGCACTTACCGCCCGCTCATCGGAGGTGAATGGATAGCTTCCGAAAATAACGCCGCAGGCACCATCGTCAATTTAATTCCGGAATTTCCCATGACCGAACCATATCGGGGTAACTTTCAGGCGGTGCGGATCAGTAACGATCACATAAATGTGTTGAACACTGCACATTGGGATGAAACTGATGAACACTCAAGCGAAAGTTCCGGCGAACTGCTTTTGCGTTGGTTCAAAATCAGCAAAGTTCCCGGCGAAGAAGATAAATTCAAAGCCCTTCCCCGCGAAAAAACAGTTACCGTACCGCACAAATCAGCCTGTCAGGTTCAGGAAAACGGATGGCTGTATTTGAAAATGAGCCGGGTATCAGCAAATGGAGATGTATCGTTTCAGGATGAAGTTCTGGGCGATGTACAGTTGCAATTTACTCTCGGCTATTCCCCTGCCCTACCCGGTGATACAAACTCCTCGGCGGTTCTGCCGCTGGCGGCGGCAACAGTAAATGCTGAAAAAGAAATCGAAGAGATCGTTCAGCAACAGTTCGGGCCGGGAGTATTATGGGTTCCGGATGATGTTGCCGGAGAAAGCTCCAGTTCATCTGAACCGCCCATCGAGCCGCCAGATGAACCGGATGAACCAATAGAACCGGAAGATAGCTCCAGTTCCGAAAATCCCGACGATCCGGATAACCCCATAGAACCGGAGGACAGCTCCAGTTCTGAAATTCCCGACGATCCGGATGTGCCGATAACTCCGGAGGACAGTTCAAGCTCTGAAGATCCGGAAAAAAACATAACGGTGATTTTGCACTACCAAGAAAACAGTACCGGTGATTTCGCCGGAACCGGAGTCACCACCATGCAGGCAGAATTTACACTTACAGGTACATTCACCACGCAGACAAATTACCCTGCAAACGGCTACATGGTAAGATTAAGCGGTACAGCTTATTACGATTACGGCGACGGAGATACAAGTTCTGAAGAAGTCATTTTTGATGTGAATGTATTTAAAAACGCCGAACGCTCCTGCTGGGATATTTACCATGTCAGAGTCAGTGATTGGGCGGGATTTTATCAGGGACAGGATACGGAATATGATACTGTTTTTTCCACGCCGGTATATAAGTTTCCGCCGTTAAACAGTATGCCCGATTACCCGGTTGGTACAATTCAGGTTGAACATCATCTGATCTACGGAGTAAGCAACGAAGTACCGGATAATGACTTGAGCAGTACTCTGACCATAACCTTTACGGCAAACTGAAAATGACAACTGAAACCACTGATATAGTACTACCGCTGGGCAGCGGCAGCAGATACGATAACTTTGAATTGCGTATGGCGTTGCGTTCAATCGCACGCTATGCAGTAAATATCCGTAATATTTACATTGTATCTGCCACGCCGCCTGACTGGCTTTGTCAAGTAAAAATCCTCAATATTCCTGACAGGCACAAACATAATAAAGATGCCAACATCATAGATAAACTGCTGGCGGCGGCAACATTGCCGGAGTTGAGTTCAAGATTTATATTCTGGAGCGACGACCAGGCTGCACTGCACCGGTTCGATGCGGCAAATCTGCCGGTCAGCTGCAATATGCGTAAATATGAACATTTCAAAGCGGAAAAAATCTGGCACCGCAGGATGAGAAATACATTTGAATACTTGCAGAAAAACAATATATATTTGAATTGTAACTTTGACACCCATCTTCCAATGCCCATGCTTAAAGAACAGTTCTGTCAAATAATGCAGAACACCGCTTATCAGCAGGAACCGGGGTATTGCGTAAACACCTTATACTGCGGCATGTCCGGCTTGCAAGGCGGAGTGGAACAAAAGTTGATAAAATATACTGCTGAAACCGCAAACAAATTGCATACTCTGAAGCAAGACAAACTTTTTCTGGGTTACAACGATGCGGCAATGACCAGCGATCTGCCCCGGCTCCTGCAGGAACACTTCAAAGAAAAATGCAAATACGAAAAATAAACCCTCATTCTCCGCAAATGCAGACCGCAGATGCAACGGACAAAAGTATTCCGCAAAATTTGAGATGGTTTCGCACTTTGTCAAACCGCTCAAAGGCAAAGCCGGACTTTGACTTTTGTCTGTTGCATCACGGCACTATTTATATTCAGGAAGCATGTTGCCGTGAGCTTCAAAAAGCTCATCGCACATACTTATTATATCGTCAATACTCAACTCGGCGGCGGTGTGCGGGTCAAGCATTGCCGCCTGATAGACCGTTTCGCGTTTGCGGTCAAACGCCGCATCCACGGTCAAGAGCGTTGGGTTGATATTGGTCATATTAAGTGCGGCACATTGCGTGGGCAGTCTGCCGACAAATTCACCGCGGATGCCGGAAGCATCGGCAATACACGGCACTTCCACCACGGCTTCGCACGGGAGATTGGTTATAAAGTTATCGTTAAGCACATTGCCGCCGAAATGATACGGTTTATCCAGCACCATACCTTCAATAATACCGGAGCCGTACTCGCGTGAAAGCGTGTGCGTCTGAACCGGGTCCCGGACAATGGCTTCGTATTGCTCACGCCATTTTCTGATGTGATTAACGCATCTTCTGGGGTATTCATTCAGCGGAATATTGTATTCTTCTATCAAATCCGGGTAGTTGCGTTTGATCCAGTACGGCATGTATTCGGCACTGTGTTCGCTGGATTCAGTTACATAGTAACCGAATTTGTTCATGATTTCCAAGCGGATTATATCGTAGTGCTTGTTTTCTTTGGCCTGACGCATCTGCGGAACCTTGATTTTTGCTTCTTCCCGCAATGCCGGATAAATATCCACGCCGTTTTCATCGTAAAGCTCCAGCAGCCATCCCTGATGATTGATGCCGGCGGTTTTGAATTTGTACGGCATTTTTTCCAGCTCGGAGTGTTTGCCATGCCCCAGACTGGCAAGCAGTGCCGCCGCACAAACCTGTACCGAATGGCACAAGCCGACGGTTTTTATTGAACTGCCGCGCAGCATGGCACCAGTCAGAGCCGCCATCGGGTTGGTGTAGTTCAGGAACCACGCGTCGGGACAGACATCTTCCATATCGCGGGCAAAATCCAGCATTACAGGTATAGTACGCAATGCCCGGAAGATACCTCCGATGCCCAGAGTATCGGCAATAGTCTGACGCAAGCCGTATTTTTCAGGAATTTCAAAGTCGATAACCGTCGATGGTTTATAACCGCCGACCTGTATGGCATTGACCACAAAGTCTGTACCGGCAAGAGCTTTTTTGCGGTTTTCTGTTCCGCAATAACACTCAAACTTCATACGGCCCTGATTGATGCTGTCATTAAGTGCGGTCAGCAGAGTCAAAGATTCTTTCAGTCGTTCTGCATCAATATCGTAAAGGGCAATCGTGGCATCTTTTAACGCATCGCGGCACATACAGTCGCCGATGATGTTGCGGACAAAAACGCTGCTGCCAGCCCCCATAAAAGTAATTTTGGTCATAAATTCCTCCGTAAAGTTTTTACCGGGTCAATTCAGCACTTACGCTCCACGCCGGAGCCTGACACAACTGCCAGTTGCCTTGCAAGGCTTTTTGCTGATTAGCCAGCCATGCACATGCCGCGGCGGGCAGGATATTATGACCGCCCTCAAAGATGGTTATGCGTACATTGCCGGACTGCCGTCGCAATAAAATGGGATTTTCTCTGAAAGTATCTTCCGGTTTGCCCTGATATTTGAGTTCTTCAGGGATAAGTTCTGTTTTTACCATATAATCTATAACGCTTTGTTCAAAGCGGTCATTTTCATTGCAGAGCAGATTGAATCCCCGGAATGCATGGCTTATGGGCACACTGCCGGTGTGGCCGTCGTGGATGCCGGTACTTATATCAATGATGGTTTTATTGCGGGCAGATGCAAGATAAGTTGCCGGTGAACGTTTGAGTGCATCCTGTCTGGCAGTTTCGCTGGATTGCGGATCGCCCTGACAAACCAATTCGATATGGTCGTGATAGCCCCGGCAATGATTTTCGCACTCCCGGTGCCATGCGGCTATATCCGTTATGGGGCACCAGGCGGAAACCGCCGTCCACAGTTCTGGATGCACCCCGGCTGTGAGCAATGCGGCATGACCGCCGCCTGAACCGCCGGCAAGATAGATTTGATCGGCGTTGACATTAAAATTTTCTATAACATAGTTGCGGGCGGAAACAATATCTTTGATAACCAGCTCCGAGCCGCATGCTTCCGGGCGGGTGTTCGGCCCGCGAAAAGCAGGGTAAATAATATGCCAGTCGAGTTCTTCACAGCTTTTGCGGTAAAGTTCCCACGAACAGGTCAAATGATCGCAGCTCCAGGTGTGCAAAGCTACCAGCAATGGACGCGGGGAGTTGGATCGGGCCTTCTGAAAAAGAGCAAACTGCATGGTGTTGTCGGCCTGTGATAGATAACTGATTTCAAATTGTTTATCATCCATGATACACCTCATTTCCTGAAAAAGATAATTTTAATAAAATATACCGTACCGGGATATTGTCAAATTTTTTATATAACTTAAATCCGAAAAATCACACATCGGATTTGACATTCAGACAATTTGTATTATCTTATGAGGTAATTTATAAAAATACAAGGGGGAATCGTGCCGTTATTACCTGCTTTTTCACATATCCTGTCATTGGTTGACCGCCAAGCGTATTTGCGAACTGCTGGGCGGTTCGCTGGCGATTCTTGACCGGAAAGAGGTCAGAGAACATGTTCTGCAAAAACTTTCTGATTACAAAAAACACCGGACACTTCTCGGCGGTTACCGTCAGGGCAACTCCTGGTATTGGCTGAACGGTTCCGCCGCCGAAGCTCCGCTCAAGGAACGCATACAGCAGGGTGTGCCGACGGCAAATCTGAACTATATAAGTTATCACAACAATATATTGTTCGACAGTCAACGCGGCTGTATGGTTTTGTGCGAATGGCGGATAAGTTCGGCTTCTTCGCACTGACGGTAATGAGCGATCAGTTGTTTGAGTTTTTTAATACAGCGTGAACGGATCACATATATATTGTTGGGTGTTTTGCGGGTAACTCGGGCTATATCTTCGACCGGCCGTTTCTGAACTACAGACATATAAAAAACATTGTATGTATCTGTATCAACAGACTCTTTCAAATCTTCCAAAGCCCGTTTCAAAATAAAATTCCGCCATTCTTCCATATAATATTGATCTATATCATCCGGATAGTCTTCTTCGCTGTCAACCGGCGGTGGCAACTGACGGTTTTTGTGGAAAAGTTTATTGGCGACCTGCTCCGCGATCCGGGTCAGATAAGTGCGGAATCTGCCCCGGTGCGGATCGGCAAGAAAAGAATCAACCTTTTTCCAGAAAATAACCATCACATCAATCATCAAATCGTCGCACTCTTCGGGCGTGAGGTTGCGTTTTTTGCCTACATGGTTTATCATAGCGGCGTAACGGATGTAAAAATCATGCCAGGCATTTTCACTGCCCGATTGAATCTCCAGCAAAAGTGAAGTTGAAGTACGCCACGATACAGTTGCACTCTGATTATTTGTCTCAATAAATTCCATATTAAAAACTCTTCCCCTGCGGTTCCCTGTTAACGGGATATAATATGGCATAAAAAAAGAGTTATACAAATAAAAATACGATAAAAAAAGATATTTTTTGCCAATAAAGTCATAATAAGGTATAAAGCGGGGTAAGAGCGGTTGCAAATTTGAAAAAACAACTGTTTATGGTATAGTATTATTCAGCACAATCAGGAGAATAACTTTTATGAGCAAAGAAAATATAGCAAAACTGTATAAACTTCTGGAAACAGATCTGCTGTTGCGGGAAAAAGCCCTGTCTTTTCAGAAAATGTATGACCAACAGGATCAGGTGATTGACGCTTTTATGGCATTCGCCGCCGATCTGGGGTATGAATTCACCTTTCAGGAATTTATGGAATACATGTACGAAAACGCCGAAGAAGTAAAATAATTTTTCCCGGAACAATTGTTAATTCAACGCCATTTTATGTGGCGGAAAAATTACCGTTTACTGCATATTTCTTGCTTTGCAGATCGTTTCGTAGGCGTTGGAAATTTTCTGGAATTCCTCTTTGGCAAACTGGATGAATGCGTTGGAAAGTCCGGAACCCTGCACCTTGTCGGGGTGAAATTCAGCGGCTTTTTTGCGGTAGGCTTTTTTGACTTCCGCATTGCTGGCATCGGCAGTTATTCCGAGGAGTTTATAACATTCATCCAGCGATGAAGTGTTGTCCACTTTATCTGCCGGGTGCTGATAGTGATTGCCGGAACGGGAACTGTTGGCGGCAAAAAATTCATTCACCACATATTCAGTATTGAGAATTCTGCCGGCTTCGCGGAGCATTGATTGTTCATTTTCGCTGGCAATGTGATCGACAGCCACTAACAGACAGAGAATTTCGGTCAGATTTTTTTTCAAATCCGGCGACTGCAAAGTATCTATCAAACCATTGAGTTTGCTGACCAGTCCAGCAAAACTCTCTGAAGTGTCGCGGCCGGTATTGAATTCATTTTTCATTTCACGCCGGAAATCGGCATCGAACTGCCATGAATTCATCAACTGCCGGACAAATTCAGCTTCATCTTCACTGACTCTGCCGTCAGCTTTTGCCAATTTGCCCATACATTGAAAAAACATGCCGTAGCATTTTTTTACCATAGCCTGCCGAGCAGCCAATACTTTGGAGGCATTGCCGGAACCGGTCAGAACCGCCCCCAGACCGCCGCCAATGACCGCCCCCAGCGGCCCACCGAACAAACCGCCTATAACAGCACCGAATATACCGCCAGCCAAACCCATAAAAACACCTCGTATTGCAAATATAATAACAGTTTTTTACTCTGAAGCCTCAATAGCCTGACTTGCTTTGAGCGGCGGCAGCTGCACCAGCACCACGGCTCCGAAGATCATGGCACAGCCGATAAGGTTCTGCACACTGTAACTTTCGCCGAGCAGCCACCAGCCCCAGATCACCGCAAATACCGATGCGGTACTTAAAACAATGGATGTTGTTGCCGGATGCACATATTTTTGAGCTGCAATCTGTACCGTGCAGGCAAATCCGATAGCTATCACCCCGCAGTAAAGCAGCGGTTTGACCGTAGCACTCACACTTTGCATCGAACAGTTTTCTCCGGCAATGAGCGTAGCAATTCCGGAAATCACCGCCACGGTAAAGAATTGCACCGCCGCGAGTTGCAACGCATCCGCTTCGGGGGCAAATCTGGCGATAAATATAAATTGAAATGCAAAAAACAAAGCACACAAAAGCATCAGCCAGTCGCCGGGATTGCCGAAACTTTTCAGCGAGCCATCCGAACAGAGCAGATAAGTTCCCCCCAGCGAAACCAATGAAGCCGTCCATATCTTCCAGTCGGATTTTCTTTTAACAAAAATGCCTATAAGCGGTATCATAATAACATAAAGAGCGGTCAGAAAACCGGCTTTTCCCGCAGAGGTGTAGAGCAACCCGAACTGCTGAAGTATTTCCCCTCCGGCAAGACAAATACCGCAGGCAATGCCGCCGGGGATAAGGTTTTTGACCGGTTTTTTCCGCATAATAAATATAACCGGCAACAGCATGACCGTACCGATGATATACCGCAGAAAAACAAAAAACAAAGGCGGCATAGTTTTCATAGCTTCAGACTGTGCCGAATAAGACAACCCCCAGATAGCCGCCGTAAGCAGAAGCGAAGCAGTAGCAAGAATATTTATTTTTTTCATTATTGAACCTTGTTTTACCAAATTCCAAAAAATTATTGACAGAGAATATACAGCTTTTTTATAAAATTTGCAACTCAAAAAGCTGAAATATCAAGGTGAATTATTCTTTCTGAACAAATAAAAAAGGACAATACGGTTCATAAAGCTCCATATTGTCCCGCGTAATCGGCGTGTCCAAAGCCGTTTTACAACAGAATTACGGTCAGTAAATCACTTTCAAGCCGTTTATGGCGGCGAAGTTTTCTATCAGTTCCATATTGTCGCCGTAAGTTACAATATAGTGCTGGCTCATTACATTTTGTATAAAATCTTCGGAGTCGCCTTCAAAGACTACTTCTATGCTCGGCAGTTGCGGTGCCGGCGGTGCCCAGCCGGCTTCTTCCCAGGTTTCCGGCGTTTGAGCTGTGCCGCGTACCGCGTGGATCACCAGTTCGCCATCAACTTGTGCCAGACGCACGATCGTAACTTTGCCGGTCTTGACTTTTGATACATTGAGCAAACCTTCGCCGAATGACCCGAAAGCGTTGGGCATAACGGTTATGCCGCCATCGGTGACGGATGCCGGTACATAGTCCGGCACTCCCATAAAGGCACTCTTTGGGGTAAATTCATAAAATTCCATATATGCCGGAGTTACTCCGGTCAGGTATTTCATCATCAATTCGGTAACAGTTCCGTAGGAGTCGTTTTCCGGCACGGTGGCTATATCCATGAGGTCGTGCAGAAGCGTCAACGCTCCGGCGGGAGCGAACTTCAGAAGTTTTTTCACGCCGTCAACATCGCAGAAACTGAATGCGTCGTAATTGCGTTCTTCGATTTTTTTCTTGAATGCCAATGCCAGACGCACCGAGTTTTCCACCGTTCCGGGTTGCGGATCGCGGATGAATTTCCAGTTTTTACGGATATGTTCGGCTCCGGCAACGATCTCTTCTGCGGTGATCGTTTCGGCAATGTTCTGAATTTCCAACAGATCAAAGTGTTCGATTTCTGCACCGATCTTGCGTTTTAGCAAATTTCCGTCGTAAAGCGTACCGAACAAACGCATATCGCGGTAGCCGTTCATGCCGATAAATGCTTTACGCAATCTGGCGGATGCCGAGGCGGCAGTCAGGTAACTTGCTACTTCGTCATAACGCGGTTCGGCATCTTTTTTGTTGACAATGTATTTGAAGTTGAATCCCATTTCCTGCATCGGGGCACGCAATGCCGTAGTACCCGCTTGGTCGGCAGTGGTCACAAAATGGCCGTTTTCACGCCAGCCGCTCAACCCCCACAAGACCATCGGCTTGTGTTTGAAGGGCTCCAGAACCTTGATTACTGCCCAGGTCGGGATCCAACCGGCAACACAGACGACCAATGCATCAAACTCAAATTTGGAAAGTTCATCAATGGCACGCTGTGCCTGCAAACCCGCCGGGTCGTCGCTTACGGGGGCGGTTTCAAAGAGCGTGATATTGCGTTTTTTCAGCTCATCGGCGGCAATCCGGCAGCGGTTGTCGATAAATTCGCGGGGGGTGTTGACTTCGCCGAAGCCGACAAAACCGGCACGGATGGTAAAATCGTTTTTGCTCATAATTCTCCTTTATAGGTCGGCATGACCAACTGGTTTATTTCTTCATATTTCCGGAAGTATTTTTCATAAACTTCTGCATTGGGTCCCGGTTCTACTCTGAATGCAGTTTTGACCATATTTTCTGCGGCTTGGGTACAATTTTTGTACTCTCCGGCGGCAACCGCCGCAAGCATGGCCGCCCCCAGCGAAGTGGCTTCAGTACATTCCGTAACAGTTACGGGCAGATTCAATACATCGGCTTTGATCTGCAGCCAGAGTTTGCTTTTGGCACCTCCGCCCAGCGAACGCAGTTCTTTGACTGTGCAACCCATTTTCTGCAATGCTTCCACATTGCTCCGCAAAAGGTAGGCTACGGATTCCATTATCGCTCTTGCCCAGTGTTCGCGTTTGTGTGCCAATGTTATGCCCCAGGCTGTTCCGCGGGCAAAAGGATTGCAATCCGGCGAAATTGCTCCGGCACAATGCGGCAAAAGGATCAAACCTTCACTGCCGGGAGCGACCTGGGCGGCGGCTTCGTCGAACTCTTTATAATCCATGCTGCCGGCAAATTCATCGCGGAAGTGCTTCAAAAGCATTCCCGCCGTCGGAGCCCACGGCAGTAACACAAAATTACCCGGCTCAAACCCCAGATAAGTACTCAACTGCCGGGATTCGTCGTAAACGATTTGCGGAAAATTGGCACACAAAGCCAGCGTACAGCCGGTAGTTTCGCTGATAACACCTTTTTCCGCACAGCCGCTGCCCAGATTGCCGCATACATGATCCAACGGTGCGGCGGCGATCAGAGTTCCGGCGGCAATGAGTGAATCATTATTTTGAGCGGTGGCAACAACTTCCGCACAGTTTTTCAATTCCGGCAGCTGGCCGGCGGTTATTTGCAGAGCTTCGAGCATCGCCGCATCGTACTTATTGGTGCGTATATCAAAGTATAATGTGGAAGGCAAAAGCCCGCAGCTGGTAACAAATCTGCCGCTTAATTTATAGACAATGTAATCTTCGACCATCAGATATTTGGCGGTGCGGGCGAAATTCTCCGGTTCGTGATTTTTGTACCAGAGAATTTTCGGTGCGGGCCAGCAGGGGAGCATTTCGGTCTGCCCGGAGAGGCGGAACAGGTCTTCTGAACCGAATTTTTCTTCCAGAATTTTTGCTTCCTCACTTGCCCGGTTATCCAGCCAGACAATGGCTTTGCGTACCGGAGTACCCTGGGCATCGACCATGATGAGAGTTTCCACCTGACCGGTTACGGACATGGCTTTGATCGCTGCTGGAGCGACTGCGGCTTTTTCAACGGCTTGCCGGATCGCTGACTTTGCCGACTGCCAATATACTTCGGCATCCAGTTCCACAATATCCGGTGCGGGAGTTTCCAGCGTGTATTCCTGCAAACCCACGCCCAGCATGTTGCCTCTGGCATCAAAAACAGCGGCTTTTACGCCCGTAGTGCCTATATCAAGTCCGAGATAACAGTTCATCTTATCAATCAAAAAGTTTGTTGATTTCTTCGACTGTGCGGTCGGCGAGCTTGTAGCCGCCGTCGGAACCGACCTGACCGTTGATTATCAAGCCACCGTAACCGCCGAATTTTTCTGCATCAGGACTGGGCAGATAACCGGCATGGAAATTGCCGTTGCCGGAAAGCTGAACCAGAAATGTCTGGAACGCATGACTGCGGGCTTTGATATTCTGCCCGTAATAGAGATAAAGTTCAAACGGATTGTTGGCAATGGCAATGTTACCCAGACGGATCACATTCATATCAAAAATGTAATTGGGCACGGCATCCTGATTTTCGTAGCGTTCAATGACCGCTTGAGCATTCTTTATCAAAACAAAGTGATGCAGTTTGCTGTCGTAAGGGCCGGGGCCGTCGATCGCTTCATTGGCGTGAGTTTCGGCTTCAAATGCGGCAAATGCCTCTTTTTCGGGCATGATTGCGGTCAGTCTGGCAAGCTCGGCTTGAGCGTTTTTGTAATCAACATAACTGGCACGGCGGCGGGGAAGAACTACTTCCACATTTTTGCTGACCAGCTCCGGAGCGTAGTCTATTTCGCTCAATTCGGCGGTGGTTACAGCGTTGTAAAGGCGTTTGGCCAGCACTTCCACGCCGTCAGCGTGCCAGAAATCCGGCTCGGTGGTGTAGTGCCGCACCAGATCGCGCGGACTCTGACATCCGGCGGGACTGATCTGGTAAATGGTACGGAAATCTTCGCCGTAAGCGGTCTTCAAAAGTTCACGGGTGGCTCCGGCAAAGTCGCTGGAAACCATGTAGGTCGATTCCATATTCTGCGACGGACATGCCACATTGAGGAACATTCCGGTACGCTTGCCGGATTTATCGAGTGTGAAAAGCATTTCTATACCCGTATCTTCGCCGGCTTCCAAGCCGATAAAGTCCATGCGGGTGGTGTCGCCGTACATTTCGGCGGTGCCGTCGGTATAGACTGCTCGGCGGCAGTGGCCGATGCGGGCGTTGCCGAACGCAGTGGCGATGCCGCCGGGTACACGCTTCTGCCACGCTTCAACAATACACTCAACGATGATCGGCACGGCAAAAGCGGCATATTCATCGGCAGTGAGTACATCATTTTTCTGATCTGTATCGCCCCAGGCGATCGCTCCCACGCCGTGCCGGGCAGTGTTGAACGAAAGCGAAGGGGCACTGTGGGTGTGGATGGCATTGATGGAGATCATTTTTCCATCAATATCGGCAACTTTTTTGACAACTTCACTGCGGACAAGATCAAGGAGCTGTTTCGGGCAGCCGCAGTTGTCGATGGTACAATTTATAAAGTGTTCACTGCCGCTGGAAAATGCGGCGGCCACACACTTGATACGCGAATGAATGGCTTGAGCAATACGGGCGTAATACTGACCGTACAGCGGGATTTTTTTGCCCAGACTGTCCGGGGTAATATCTTTTTCGCTCCAGCCGATCAAGAGTTCTTTATTCATGTTTTCTCCTTGTATGTTTTTTATTTATGAATTTTTGTGCCAAATACATCAGCGGCAGCAGCAGTGCAAACAATACCGCCGTCCAGATGAATACCGCCCGGATACTGCCGCTGATCCCGATGATCGCACCGCCCAACAGCGATGCAAGCATAACTCCGACGATTCGCAGACTGGCGGCTATGCCGAACAGACTGCCGCGTTTTTCTTCCGGCGAAATTTTTGCCAGCATCGCCTGAAATGAGGGATCAAGCCCCCCTGCGGCAATGTAGTTGAGGCATCGCATTGCTCCGAAACAGTACAGACTGCCGGTCAAGCCCTGTATAAGCATTGTTACCGAGGCGATCAGCACCGCCGGTATCGCCACGAGCATGGGCGGAAATTTGTCGCAGAGTTTGCCCAGCACCAGACCGGAGATCACTGCTCCCATTGCCGCCAGCAGACTGACGATGCCGGTATTGAAAACAGCTTTTTCCGGCGAGGTTATCTGTTTTATCAATATCGGCACATAAGGTGCTTCCAGCTGGCGTACCAGACCTACGGCAACAAATATGCCCATAAGTATCCAGATAACTGCCGGCAGAGCACGGGCCTCTTTCCACGGCGAACTCTTTTTATTGGTTTTTTCCGGCCGCACAAAGCGTTCTTCCACCCAGAGGTGGGTGATGATCCCGCCGACCAGGTACAACGCTCCGCAGACCATAAAACCCCATTTGTAGCCGAATTTATCCACAAAGAATGCTCCGCAGAGATACCCGACCATGTGCCCCGACCAGACTGCCGAACTCAACAAGCCCAACGCTGTACCCTGATGCTCTTTGGGCGTAGTCGTTACAATAAGCGTCTGTGCCGCAGTGACCGAGCCGGAAAAAAACGAGATAAGAAATCTTATCACGATCAGCCAGATCACCGATGGAGCATAATACATCAGAGGAAAAACCACCGTCGATATGTAGTATGAACGCAAAAGCATCAGCTTCCGCCCGAACTTATCCGCCATGACTCCCCAGAACGGATTTGCCACGCAGAAACTGGCAAAGCCGAAAAAGGTCAATGCCGATACCCACATACCAAGCTGTTTATCGTCGGTAATGTTGTACTGGGTGCGTATAAATAACGGAATAAACGGCATGATCGCCGAATAGCCTGCCATGCACAGGAGCTGACCGATCCAGGTACAGAACAGATTCTTTTTCCAATTTATCGCAGGAACTTTTGTATCCATAAATACTGGCGATCCCCTGTTTGTTTACAGTGTTACGGTCGTGGAGTTTTTCCAGCTTTCCAACGCCGCAGTAAAGAGTTTATGCGAAAGTGCCGCTTCTTCGGGCGTAACGCACGAAACAAACTTGCCTTTGGGTCTGCCTTCGGTGATTTCGGTTACGAACGATGCCCACATTTGCAGTATGCTGTCGGTAAAACCGAACTCAAAAATACCGCCGGTAATGGTTTTGAAGGCTGTTTCGTAACCCATATCTATCTGCTGAACGGCCTGTTCTTTGCCGGAGTATTCGAGCATTTCCAGACGGCGGGGATTTTTACTGCTCCATTTGGCACAGCCTTTCATGCCCTTGACTTCAAAGTACCAGGTATCGGTTTCGCCGGGGGCGATCCGCTGGGTCTTGATCGTCAGCGGGAAGGGGTTGCCGTTTTTCGGGTCGTCGGCTTCGCAAAGGAGTGTTGCATTGTCCCATGTCATACATGGTACCATGCTGCCGTCTTTGCCGGGGCGTTCTTTGACGAGTTTGGAAAGAATGGCACGGACATTTTTCGGAATGAATCCTGCCCGGAACGGGAAGTGACAGGCATGCATACCCAAATCACCCATACAGCCGTATTCGCCGTTGAATTCGATCATGCGTTTCCAGTTGATCGGCTTCATGGGGTTGAGGTCAGAGCTGTGCAGAAATCCGGAATTCACTTCGATTATATCGCCGAAAAAGTCCGTTTCCAAAAGCTGACCGATTTTCTGCATGGGCGGGTAGAACGGAAATTCTGAACTGCACCGCACCGTTACTTCCGGGTGTTCGGCAATGCACTGCATGATCGCATCGTTGGCTTTTTTGTCGATACCGAAAGGTTTTTCGCCCAACAGGTGTTTACCTGCTTTGATTATATCGCAATAGATTTGTTCGTGCAGATTGTGCGGCACGGCACAGTAAACAGCTTCCACATCTTTGTTGGCAAGCAGTTCATGATAATCGTCAGTTACCTGTTTGATGGTCGGGAAATTGTCCTGATACCACGGATAGAGAGCCGGGTTTTTATCGCAGACCGCCACCAGAACGGGCTTGGCGTTGATTTCTGTAAGATGACACCATCTTGCACAGGCACTGGCGAATTCCCTGCCCATAAGTCCGGCGCCGATAATTCCGAATTTAACAGTTTTCATTTTTTCTTTTCCTGAAAAATCTATTTTTGATCAAGTTGCACCCATTGCAATATGGGCATTTGTATATAATTTATACCGGGTATGGCTTTTTTCAAGCGTTCCATATCATCACGCAGGTAAAAATCGTCAAGTTTCAAGCGAAATTCATCGTGATGGGTCGGAATAAACCTGCTGTAAGTTATATTTTTCTGCAAAAGCTCCGGAAAACCTTCCTTCCAACGGCTGATCCCGCATAAGAGATGATCGCACTCTATGCCGCTGATGGTTCTTTCGCAAAGATTGGCACTGCCGATATTCAAAAGCCGTTTGTCCTCAACTTCGATGAGGAAGGCAAATGTTTCGCCGCAACGCCACGAACTTTTGGTTGCAAAGTCAAAGTTTTCCGGTACAGTTTTATAACCTTCCGGCTCGCCTTCTATCCCCATGTGACGGCTTTCCAGAGCAATGACTTTTACATTGCCGGGCAAAAGCAGTTCTTCGCCGTAAACGAGTTCGTGCAACTGTGCTTCCGGTACATTCATTGCCCGCATGATGTTACAGGCGGTTTTTGAAGCGTAAAGCACGGTATCGAAGTTGCTTAAAATATACGGTATATCCGGCAGATGATCCCAATGAGCGTGAGTCATCAAAATAAAATCGGGCTTGCCGGTGATATATTTATCGACTTCGGCAGGGATGTGGATTTTTTCATCATCTCTGCTTACATAAGGGTCAATCATGAAAACTCCGTTACTGTGACGGATCTCCAACGCATTGATCCCATACCATTTTACCGCAAGATTACCCATAGTATGCCAAAAAAAGGTTTTATATCCGCCCCGGTTAAGTTCTTCCGGAGCGGAATTTTAAGATTACATTCAGCCCAGCAGTTCTTTTTCGGTTTCTGCAATGGCTTCTTCGATGATGTCCATACCCTTCATCGCCACTTCGTTGGGCATGATGATCGGAGGACTCATACGCAGAATATGACCGGCAGGCACCCAGGCAAGACCCTTGCTGAACGCCTTCTGATAGACCATTTTGCCGGCTTCGTCAAACGGGGTCTTGAGTTTCTTATCCTTGACCAGTTCAATACCCAACAGACAGCCTTTGCAGCGGGTGTCGCCGACGATCCGGTATTTGCTTGTCCAATCCTTCATGCGGTTTTTGAACAATACTTCCAGTTCTTGAGCATGTTCAAGCAAGCCTTCTTCTTCGATCACTTCAAAACAGGCAAGAGCTGCGGCACATGCCATGGGGTTGCCGCCGTAACTGGTGGAGGCGGAAATCTTATCGACCGCATCAGCATAGGGAGTTCTGACCGCCATACAGGTTACGGGGAACCCGTTGCCGAAACCTTTACCGAGTGTTACCACATCGGGCAGAACATCCCAGTGTTCACAGCAGAGGATCTTGCCGGTACGCCCCATGCTGGTAAGAACTTCGTCGGCAAAAAGCAATATACCGCGTTCATCGAGGAACTTACGCAGTTTGGGAAAGAAATCATCCGGCGGCATGATCGAGCCGCCCCAGCCCTGGATCGGCTCCAGAACGAATGCGGCGATCTGACCGGTGGTGGATTCTTTGATGAAAGTATCATAAAATTCCAGATAGCGTTCGGTATCCAATGTGCCGTCTTCGCGTGTCCACCAGGGCCGGTAGGTATCAGGACGCGGCACCATGTAGAAGCCGCTGGCACGGGTCGGACCGCTGAACTTGGTCATGCGTGCCAGACCGATGGAGTGGCCGCTCTTGCCGTGGAAATCCATAAAACAGCTGATAAATTCATGCTTGCCGGTTGCCGCACGGCAGGTACGCAAACCCGCTTCCACCGCGGCAGTACCGCAATCGTAGAGCTGGAAGCTCTTGAGGTCGCCGGGGAGAGTAGCCGCCATTTTTTCGAGCAGTTTGACTTTGATTTCGGTGGTAAAGTCGTGGCAGTTCATCATCTGTTTGGCGTACTTGGCGACTGCTTCGGAGATTTTCGGGTGGCAGTGGCCGAGAGTGGTAACATAAATACCGCTGGAAAAGTCGATATATTCGTTGCCGTCAACGTCCCGCATCATACAGCCGTTGCCGCTTTCAAAGGCAACCGGGAAAAGTTTGACCTGACCGGAAAGACCGCGATAGTATTTGGAGGCACGGTCGTGCATGGCCTTGCTTTTCGGCCCCGGCAGAGTGTCGGTGATGATGTTGGGGTACTTGTTGAGGTCGAGCTGATAAGGTGCGGGATTATATTTACCCATGATTCTGTTCCTTTCGGTTTATATGTAAAAAACGGTTGATGCTGTAAAGATAACCGTTTTTTACAGCTTTGGCAAGTCAAAAGCCTGATATAAATGTGAATTACAGTCAAGAAAATGTTAAAATTTAACATCAAGCATACAAAGTGAAAGTATGCCGCAGGATTTGAAATGGATTGACAAAAAGGCAAAACCGGGGTTATACTTTGCCAATCAGCTCAAAGAAAAGGCTGGATTTCAGCGAGTTGCATCAAGCCGGATCATATTTCACTTTTTTTCAGCTTTATAAACTGCAACTGAAGTTGAAAAACGGCAAAAACATGCTATCTTAACACACAACAACACAGTTTTTAACACCCAAGGAAACATTATGGAACCGATTCTGAAAATAGGTATTGTAAGTGACAGTCAGGGCTACGATGTAATGGAAGACTGGGGCATGAGCAATATGGAAAAAGCCCTCAAGATGCTCGCACCGTACAAGCCGGACATAATAATTTCCGGCGGCGACATCGCTGACCTCGGTGCATATCATGGAGCCATTACGCTCTACAAAGAACTGTGCAAAAAATATTTTCCGTACGATCCGGTGCAGATTGCCTGTGCCGGCAATCATGATCTCTGGCTGGCAGATAGAAATGCCAACCGGGAAATACCTTTCAAAAGTTTTTGTGAAAAGATGGGTATCTCGACGGAAAACCCTTATCACACCGTAATAAACAATTATGATTTTATTACGGTTTCGGAAGATATAAACTGCAATTATACGCCGGAACTGGTTGAAAAACTTGCAGTAAAACTGGAAATCGCCGCAAAGCGGAACTCCGGTAAACCGATTTTCGTTTTGTCGCATTTTCCGCCGAAGGATACCATGTCCGGCAGCGATCATGCCGGTAAAACTTCTCTGCGGGAATTGTTCAATAAATATCCGCAAGTCATCTCCATATCCGGGCATACGCATTACCCGCTGGAAGATGAACGCTGTATCTGGCAGGGGGAATTTACGGCATTTACCACCTCCACATTGAGTTACGGATGTATGGCGGAAGATTTATTCAATGTCTGCAACAGCATCGTCCCCTTCGCCAGAGAAGCAGTGCAGGCTCTCTATATGGAAGTCTTTGCCGATCATATTGAAATCCACCGCTACAATGTGGAGGATTTCTGCGAGATCAAACCCGATATGGTGTGGAGTTTTGCCCTGCCCTACGACCCGGCAAATCCGGAATACTCCATCACGCGACGGGCTGAAAAGCGTAATGCTCCCGTATTTCCGGAAAACGCCAGTCTGGTTCTGCGTTACGATTACGGTTTTGTTTACGCCGTTTTTGACGTGGCAAAGCATGAAGATATGGTACAGTATTATTGCGTGGAAGCCGCCAGAAAAGATGCCGCAGGAGTTTATCAGACTACCGGCAGTGCCAAGTTTGTTTCCGACTTTTACCGGCTCAACAGCAATAAAGCCAAACGCATGTTTTTCAAACTGCCGGAAGATTTGCTTATCCCGGGAGAAATACACAAAATCAGTGTTTACGCCATTGAGTCGTTCGGCAGAAAGAGTGAACCGTTGGTCATTGAACGCGTGATCCCGCCGGATTGGCGTTTCAAAGCCATTGACCCCCAATGTATGCCGCAGGAGTAAATGACAACAGGATACTGATATACATGATAAAAAAAATCTTGACCGCAATTTGGGCTGTTATTCTGTCAGTGCTTTTCAGCGGCTGTTCAACGGTAACTGCAAAGCCGGAGCCCATTCTTAAAATCGGCATCATCAGCGACACTCATTGCTACGATACACTCGATGACTGGGGCGTGAGCAATCTGGAAAAAGCCCTCAAACTTTTTGCTTCAAAAAATACAGAAATGCTTTTGATGGCAGGTGATTTAGCCAATTACGGCGATTACCCCGAAACATTCACGCTTTACAGAAAGCTGTGCAGCAAATACTTCCCCCAACAGTCACCGATACAGATCATCTGTGCCGGGAATCATGACCTTTATGTACGCAATAACAACGACATTGCAGGTTTGTTCAAACGCTTTTGCGATAAGCTCGATATCCCGCACCGCAATCCGTATCACACAGTAATAAAAGGTTATGATTTCATTACGCTTTCGGAGGATTTAAATTGTAAATACACGCCGGAACTGATCGGAAAACTGGCAAAAGAACTGGAAATCGCCGCCAAACGCGACCCGCAAAAGCCGATATTTGTAATAACCCATTATCCGCCGCAGGATACCATAACCGGCAGTCAGGGCAGATCCGGCAAAGCTGAATTGCGTAAACTGTTCAACAAATATCCGCAAATCATTTCCATATCCGGTCATAAACACTCTCCGCTGGAAGATGAACGCAGTATATGGCAGAAGGAATTTACCGCCATAAATGCTTCGACCTTAAACTACGGCTGTATTGAAGGAGATTTTTTCAACACCTGCAACGGCATACTGCCATTCGGGCGGGAAGCAGTGCAGGCTCTTTATATGGAAGTGTATGCCGACAATATTGTTATCCGCCGCTATAATGTGGAGGATTCTTGCGAGATCAAACCCGGTAAAGCATGGAATTTTGCCCTGCCTTACGATCCGGCAAATCCCAAGTATTCCATTGCCGGACGGTCGGCAAAGAGTACTCCACCGGCTTTCCCGGAAAACGCCGGCTTGCTTCTGCGTTACGATTACGGTTTTGTTTACGCTGTTTTTGATGCGGCAAAACACGAAGATATGGTAAAGTATTATGCAGTGGAAGTTGCCCGTAAGGATAAAAACGGCATCTATCAGACCACCGGCAGTGTAAAGTTTATTGCCGACTTTTACCGGCTGAAAAACAACCGTACCAAGCGGATGTTTTTCAAACTGCCGGATGATTTACTGCAAGCCGGCAAATGGCACAAAATAAGCGTTTACGCCGTGGAAACTTTCGGCAAAGCAAGCAAGCCTCTGGTCATAGAACGTCTGATTCCCCACGAGTGGGGCTTCCGCAAAGTTGACCCCAAAGCCATGCCGCAGGAATAAGTGCAGGCTCAACTTCTGAAAACAACAAAATCTTTGCGGAAAGCCCGGAAAAGCTCATCCGCAAAGATTTTTTTACATTAAGATTTTTGTCAAGCGGAAAACCTATGGTGTCTGTCTGTATTGGCACTGTAATTCAGACAAGTTTTGACATTACCATCCTTCCTCGTCTTCAACTTCCGGGATTTCTCCATAAACGAATTCAATATTCCAAGTGCCATCAGGATAAAACTTCAATTCGGCAATATACCACTTTTCGATACATTTCTTGCGGATGGCAGAAAATATATCGTAAAGATCAAGCATTTCCAGCGTCTCAAAATCTGGAGAATCTATTGTATCGTCAGAGCGTTTTACATATGTACTTAAGCCACAATCGCGTTTTTCAGAATAAAATTCAAATTTCATATATGCTTCATCAAAATTATTTTGAATTTTTGATAAATATATTGCAGCGATCTTTTCGATTTCTTCGTTGAAATTCACATCGTTAATCATTTTTTACTTTCTTCCAAAATTTTACATCATTTGTTTTGTATTCTATGATGAACCAATCCGGACGGCGTGACATTGGATTCATATACACCGGTTTTACAGTATATTCTACTACTGCACCGTTTTTCAAATGCCGCCCCATTTCATTTTCTATTTTTTTAATAACGCTCCGGTTGACATTTCTTGCCTGCGGAAGAGTATTCAACAAATGTCCGGGGCCGCCATACTTGGCTGGGATCAAATGCCCGCCTTCGTCGCCGGAACGCCCCCACGCTGCCGCCCGTATTTGATTTCTCGCATTGCGGATTCCTGAAATTCTTTGCAGTCTGCCGGATGCACTTATAACTCTGCCGTTATTATCAGTATCAAAAATAAACTCATTGATAATATAGCGCGACTCTCCAGCAAATCCAGTTAATGTGGCAAATTTTTCTCCATCATAAGGTATTTTTTGTAATTCACAGTAACATCTGCAGTTGACATGAATTGGCAGTTTCGGCTTGCGGGAGCTGTCGGCTAACAACATCAACAGTTTTGCAACAGCCCCACTTATCAAATTGTTCGATATAATAGACAATGCACATCCCAAGGGGAGATTGCATTCTCCCCTTGGAACCCCGTTGCTCCATCAGCAACAATATCCAGTGCGAGTTACCTGGCGACTTTTAATTAGAGCGGGCACTGCCGTGCCCTTAAGCAACTTTGCGTAGGACGCAAAGTTGTCCTCAAACGCCGGAAGGCTTCGCTCAACTCCGGTCAGCTTCGCGGAACATTTCCGCTCGGTTTGCCGGAATGTATCCGGCAAACTGCCTTCCCATGCGTTCGCGGGGCTGACCGCCCTTCGCGGCGTACCGCCGCGTGAGCTGTCGGCTGACAACATCAACAGGTTTGCAACAGCCCCTCCTTCAGTTGCATCTATTCAACTCTTTCAAACCAGAATGGTCCCCAATATTTTTGCGTTATATTTGCAAATGGGCTTCATAAATGTTATATTACGAAATGGATAATTTCAAACATTAAAATTTTTTGAGGAGATAAAAAAAATGATGAGTTGGTACGATTGGCTGATCGTGATTATCCCGGTAGCGTTTGTTATTTATATGGGTATATATACCCGGCGCTATCTCAAAGATGTAACCGCCTTTCTCTCGGCAGGACGGGTTTGCGGGCGGTATGTTATTTCAATAGGCGATATTGCCGGATCGCTTTCGATCATCGGGCTGGTATCTTATGTGGAAATACACTACAAAACCGGTTTTGCCCTGGCGTTCTGGACATCCATTACCCTGCCGATCGGGGTTATTATGGGGTTGTTCGGATACTGTACTTACCGTTTCCGCGAAACCAAAGCCCAGAGTATCGGGCAGTTCTTTGAAATGCGTTACAGCCGGAAATTCCGTATTTTTGCCGCCGCGTTACGCAGTTTGTCCGAATTGCTGGCCAATATGATCATGCCGGCATTGGCGGCACGCTTCTTCATCTACTTTCTGGACTTGCCGAGCCATTTTGATTTGTGGGGTATGAACATATCGACCTTCCACTTTATCATGCTTGTTGTGCTGATTCTGGCAATTTCCATTATCTGTATCGGCGGATCATTGGCAATTATTGTAACTGATACCATTCAGGGGTTTATCTGTTACCCGCTGATGGCGTTGTTTGCAGTGTTTGTACTGCTCAAATTTTCGTGGGCGGATCAGATAATGCCGGTCATGACCGACCGTGCCGCCGGTGAAAGTTTTATCAACCCCTACAATATTGAAAATCTGCGTGATTTCAACTTTTTCTTCCTGCTGGTAACGATCATGGCAAGTTTTCTGCACCGGGCAAGCTGGACGGGTGCGGGCGGTTCATCCAGTGCCGCCCGTTCACCGCACGAACAGAAGATGGCGGCATTGCTGGGAACCTGGCGGCAGGCGATCGGAGCAGTTTTTTATGTGCTTGTTTCAATAGCCGTTTTCACCATGCTCAACCATAAGGATTTCAGCGACAAAGCTCACAGCATCCGTCTGGAACTGACCAGCCGGGTGGCACAGGAAGTTGTCGATGAACCAACTTTACGCCACGCAGTAGTCGAAAATATCGCCAAACTGCCGGTGCAGAAACAGAATATCGGAGTGGATAAACCGCTTTCGGATAAAGACAATATTGATACGCGTTATCTGGCCGCCGGCAAAGCAGCTTTGAACAACACTGCCCTCAACGGCGGCAACGAAGGCAAAGGCAATGCCATGTTTCAGGAGTTCCGTTCGCTTTATTACCAGCTGCTGATGCCGGTAACACTGCGTAACATGCTGCCCAACGGTCTCTTGGGATTGTTTTGCGTGCTGATGGTTCTGCTGATGGTATCCACCGACGACAGCCGTATTTTCAGTGCGGCTATTACTATCAGTCAGGATGTGCTTCTGCCGCTGCGTAAAAAAGCACTTACGCCCCAAAAACACATGTGGATGGTTCGCTGGGTGGCAATCGGCATCGGGGTATTTTTCTTCCTCGGTTCAAGTTTTATGGCACAGCTTGATTATATTCAGCTTTATGTAACACTGGTGACCACCATGTGGCTGGGCGGCTGCGGGCCGGTGATCGTATTCGGTCTTTACAGCAAAAAGGGCAACACCGCCGGAGCATGGGTCAGTCTGCTGACCGGTATGTTTATGGCTCTCGGAGGAGCATTGGTACAGCGTAACTGGGCAGATGTGGTCTATCCGTGGTTGGAAAAAATCGGCGGAGTCAATGCGGTGGGGAACTTTCTGGAAGCAGTATCCAAGCCCTTCAACCCCTACATTGTCTGGCAGATGGATGCGGTCAAATGCCCGATCAACAGCTACGAATGGTATTTTATTACTATGGTTACATCGCTGTTGCTCTACTGGGTGGTATCGCTGGTGACTTTCAAAGAAAACTACAATCTGGAACGCATGCTGCACCGCGGCAGATATTCGCTGGACGAAAAGCGTGAGATCACCAGTGTCTGGACCCGACGCAATCTTTACAATAAACTTATCGGTATTACTCCGGAGTACAGCAAAGGCGATAAAGTCATAGCCTGGTGTTATTTTGGCTACTCAATTATTTATAAGTTTGGTTTTGCCTTCCTGCTGCCGATCTTCTGGAATCTCTATCAGCCGTGGCCAGTGGCATATTGGGGAATATATTTCCTGGTTGTGTTTCTGCTTGTGCCCGGTTCAATGGCGGCATTTACAACGTTCTGGTTCGGTATTTGCGGCTTCAGCGACTTGCGGCGGATGTTCCGTGATCTGAATGAGCGTATAATCAATCCGCTGGACGACGGCCGTGTGGAAGGCAACATGTCGCTGGCCGACAAAGTCCAGCTGGAAGCCGTGGATAAAGAAAAAAAGTAATGTCCCAAATTTAGTGAAACTGATGCATTGAATTAAATCATATATATTCGTTATGAGTATAAATATTCCACACAAATTATGATTTGTCAAAAACGCAAAAACTATTGTATGCCGCCGGTGGATACAGCGTGAGGCAAGGTCGTGTTTTGCAAGGCAGTGC
>SUVS01000041.1 GCA_015061885.1 Lentisphaerota bacterium | reverse complement strand
TCGGTTGTATAGTAGATATCGGACAATCGGTTCATTTTTACCTCCGGCTTGAACACCCAGAGTATAAAATGCTCTCTTTGTCCAACTTTTTCCAGTATTTTAATTAAAAACTTTTGAAATTACCTCCGTATTCTGTTTTTTTGATTTGATTTCAAAGTATGCCGGACTTGGAACCATATTTGTCGGGGCCGCAGACAAGAGTTCCGTTACTGTCGCGGATCAAGCCGTTGCCGGAACCGGCAGAGCCATAAATACTGGGCATATTTATCGGACGGACAGCTCCTGAAACATAAAGCACATTGCACAAACCGCCGGGTCCGGCAATATGACTGGTTGAATGGCTTTTGCCGTTGGTTGCCAACGGACGGTCATCGCCGGAACCGTGACGGAAACTCAAAAGAGCCGGGTAGGTAGCGGTACTGCCATCCAACCGGAACCCATCCATGACCAGCATTACTTTATCCGGCTCTTCAAAAACTGCACGCTTGTAAACCCGGTCGCGTTTGTTGGAAGTGCCTTTACTGCCCATTACATATACATTGGCTAAATAGTGTCCGTATTGAGCTGACAAAGAGTTATGCCCACCGAATTTTGTCGATTCAGCCGGACAATGAAACATGCTGGCAATATCTTTGTTGTGATTGAACATTATACCGTTTGTTGCATCGTGGTCAGCAATATAATTCATCCAACAGTCGCCGTTTTTCATAGATGATGGCGGAAAGTAATCGTCGTTATTATCAGCATACATATTAAGTGCAATATTGATCTGTTTAAGGTTGCTCATACATGCGGCACTTTTTGCCGATGCTCTGGCACTGCTCAATGCCGGTAAAAGCATTGCGGCGAGGATTGCGATTATCGCAATAACTACCAGAAGTTCGATCAGGGTGAAGCCCCGCTTGCAAGCGGGTGTATTGCCCTGCAATACACCAAAGATACATTCATTGCCGGATATTTTTCTCATAAACAAAATCTCCCATGGTTTTTGTGGCATTAATATCCTTCTGTTAAGATACAATATTTATCCGCAAAAGTCAAGGGCAACGGTATAAAAAAACTGTTTTTATCGTTTGTTTTATGTCAAGTACAGTTTGTTGCGGCTGTGAAACTGGCTTGGAAGCCGAAAAGGATTGAGGGGAGGGCTTGCTTCGCTTTCCGCTTATTACCGTATTTACCATTTAACTGCAGGAATAAAAAAACGGCATCTGTTTTTATGCAAATGCCGTTTCTTGAACTGTATATATTTTACAGCTTATTTATCCATTTCAGCCAAAGCTGCTTTGCGGCTCAAACGGATCTTGCCGGAATTGTCGATGTCGATGACTTTTACGGTTACAAAGTCATTTTCGCTGACAATATCGGTTACTGCATTGACGCGGTAGTTTGCCATTTCAGAAATGTGCAGCAAGCCTTCCTGACCGGGCAGAATTTCCACAAATGCTCCGAAGTCGCGGATGCTGACCACTTTGCCGCGGTAGATCTTGCCGATTTCGGCTTCGGCGGTGCAAGCCAGCACACGCTGTTTGGCAGCTTCCAGCAATTCCTTGTTGGCAGCCATGATCTTGACATTGCCGTCGTCGTCCACGTCAATGGTGGAGCAGGTTTCTTCGGTGATGGCTTTGATATTCTTACCGCCGGGGCCGATGAGGGCACCGATCTTGGCGGGATTGATCTGAAGAGCTTCAACGCGGGGAGCCCGTTCGCTGATTTCAGCACGCGGTGCGGCGATGCAGTTTTCGATAACATCCAATATCTTCAAGCGGGCAACGCGGTCGCGTTCCATACCTTCGCACAGAAGATCAATGGAAATACCCGGCAGCTTCAAATCCAGCTGGAAGCCGGTGATACCTTCGCGGGTACCGCAAACCTTGAAGTCCATATCGCCAAAGTGGTCTTCCGAACCGATGATGTCGGTCAGCAGCAATGCTCTGCCATTGTCGTCAGTAACCAGACCGCAGCTGATACCGGCAACCGGAGCAGTGATCGGCACGCCCGCATCCATCAGAGCGAGGGTTGCACCGCAGACCGATGCCATGGAGGTCGAGCCGTTACTGGACATGATTTCAGATACGCAACGCACCACATAGGGGAAATCTTTCGGAATAACCTTGGAAACCGAGCGTTCCGCCAGATTGCCGTGGCCGATTTCACGACGGCCGGGACCGGCGATCCTGCCGACTTCACCGACGCTGTAATTCGGGAAGTTGTAGTGCAGATAGAAGCGATCCACCTGACCCGGACCGGGGCCGGTCAGGTCATCAGCTTCCTGGGCATCCTTTTCGTTACCGAGAGTGGCAACCACCAGAGCCTGGGTTTCGCCGCGGCTGAACAACGCACTGCCGTGAACCACCGGCAAAACAGCTACTTCGGCGGACAGGGGGCGGATATCTTCAATATCGCGGCCGTCGGCACGGTAGTGTTTGTCAAGGATCAGACGGCGGGTGGTATCACGCACCAGATCGTCGTAGGCTATACGCATATTGTAAGCAAAATCTTCATCGCTCCAGTCAGCAAACTGGGGTTTCAAAGCTTCGGTTGCATCGGACTGCAAAGCATCCAGAGCTTCCAAGCGTTCAGCCTTGCCGGGCACTACGCACACATCATCGATGCGGTCAGCACAGAAGTTGGCGAGAGCCTTGGTGAAATCTTCCGGCACCAGAAACAGTTTGGGTTCTTTTTTTGCTTTGCCGGCGATTTTGGCAAGTTCGATCTGGGCTTCGCACTGCACTTTGACCGCTTCGTTGGCAAAGTACATGGCTTCACGCATTTCTTCTTCGGTAACGAATTCGGCTTCGCCTTCGATCATGATGACTTTATCCGGCAGACCGGCGTAGATGAGTTCCAGCGTGGAGCGTTTCATTTCTTCGCGGGTGGGGTTGGCAATAAGTTTGCCATCAACTTTGCCTACACGCACGGCACCAACGGGGCCCTGGAAAGGCATATCCGAAAGCATAAGAGCTGTGGAGGCACCTACAATGGTCAGCACGTCAGGATCGTTGACCCCGTCAGCTGCCAGCACCAGAGCCTGTACCTGAACTTCGTCAAAGTAACCTTTGGGGAACAGCGGACGCAAAGGACGGTCGGTCAGACGGCAGGTGAGGATTTCTTTTTTGCTGGGTCTGCCTTCACGCTTTACATAACCGCCGGGAAAACGGCCCGCTGCGGAATATTTTTCACGGTAATCCACCTGCAATGCCAGAAAGTCGGTGCCGGGTTTAGCCGCACCGCTGCAAGCAGCGACCAGCAGCACCGTATCGCCCAGACGGACGGTACATGCACCATTGGCAAGGTTGGCGATCTTGCCGGTAGCGATTTCCACCGGACGACCATCAGGAAGAAGGAACGAAACTTTTTGTTCAGCCATTTTCAATGACCTTTCTGTAAAAAAAATTATTGAGTTGAATTTTTCAATTCATAGTAACAAAGTCCGGCAACAGTGCAGGAAAATTGAGAAAACGCCGGAACAAACATTGGTTTTCCTGTAAAAACATTTTCGCAGAGCTGTAAAGAAAACTTTCAAGGTATGCCGCAGTGTATGGTCAGTTCAAACGATTCTGCGGAATCGCGGTATCAACCCCCGGAAGCATATCCGGATGCTGATAACGAACCGAATTCCTCAAAAAATCAGTTGTGTCTGCCAGGTAAAAGAACAGCAAATCAAAAGTTTTTTTCAAACAACCGGAAAGTGCATTCACACACCGTCTATATATAACATAGCACAAACAAAGCAAAAAACAAGTGTATTTTACGCAAACTTTGACAAAAGTGCTGTCTGTAGATGCAACTGACGATCGTAAAAAATCATTTTTTTGCTTTTTTTTTATTTTAGAGACGGGTTTATGCTTGCGGTATCTGTGGTGTTGAGCTATATTATATCGTTTATTCCGTGTTTTTTCCGGAAAAGAGCATTGAGGATGCTTTGGGTCAAGGTGTAAAACGGAAGCTGTTTGATTTTTTTTCAGAGGATGAATTATGGCAGAAATATGCAAGATAAGTTACCCTGAAAGTGAACTTTTCAAAAGTGCGTTGCAGATCGTTCTGAAAGTCCGCAATGCCGGGTTTGAAATATTTTTTGTCGGAGGAGCAGTGCGTGATCTGGTTTTGGGCAATACTCCGTCTGATATTGATATGGTGACTACTGCTCTGCCGCAGGATATATACAGATTGTTTCCGGATTCGGAAATGGTCGGTGCGTGTTTCGGGGTGGTGCTGGTCAAATTTGAGGGCTTTGTCTTTGAAATTGCCACCAGCCGCGAGGAGCGTTTATATAATGACGGCCGCCGACCGGAAGAAGTTACATTTACTTCTGACATAAAAAAAGATCTGTTGCGGCGGGATTTTACCGTAAACGCTATGCTCTACGATCCGGTTGCCGGAGATGTGATCGACCATGTCGGCGGTTTGCAGGATATAAAAGAGCGGGTCTTGCGTGTTGTCGGTGTGCCGGAAGAACGGTTCGGCGAAGATTATCTGCGGATGCTCCGGGCGATCCGGTTTGCCGCCAGATTGCAGTTTGAAATCGAGCCGGGGGCATGGGAAACGGTTTGCCGGATGGCAGGATTGTGCAGAATGATCGCCGCAGAACGGGTTCGCGATGAATTGGAAAACATGTTGTGCAATGTTCATGCTGCAAGGGCGTTGAAACTGCTGAAAGCCAGTTCCATATTAAGTATCTGGCTGCCGGAAGTTGATGCTTTATCCGGGGTGGAACAGCACCCGGTTTATCACCCGGAAGGTGATGTGTGGGTACATACATTGCTGATGTTTGAACGCTCTGGTCTGGTGCAGGATAATCTTCTTGCATGGAGCATACTTTTGCATGACATCGGCAAAAAGCCGGCGTTTTCACTTGGCTGTGATAACATACCGCACTTCTATGGGCATGAAGCCATGGGGGCGGATATGATCCCGGCAATAGCGGAACGGCTGCGTTTTTCCCGCGAGCTTGCCGGGGCTCTTGAACATGCGGTGCGTTACCACATGCGGTTTGCTTCGGTAATGGAAATGCGGGAAGCCAAGCTGAAACGCCTGATGGCTGAAAAATATTTTGCTGTTGAACTGGAACTGCATCGGTTGGATTGCCTGTGTTCCAACGGGTTGACAGCAACATATGAGTTTTTGTGCAAACGGATGAAATCGGCAGTCAAACTGGAGCTGCCGGAGTTGTTTCTGAACGGCAGTGATTTGATAAAGTTAGGGTATAAACCCGGCAGTTTGTTCAAAGAAATACTCGACAGTCTGCTGGATGCCCAGTTGGATAACACCGTAACCAACCGGGAAGAAGCAGTGAGATTTGTTAAGGAAAATTATATATAACTATATTGTTTAATAACAGTTTGTAAATAAAAGGATCAAGATTATGAGTAATGTCAGAATCGGTGCGGCGGAGGATTATGTAAATCCTTCGGTACTTAAAAGTTTGCAGCTTGAACGCTTGCAGAAGATCGTCAAACACACCTACGACAATGTGGAGGTTTTCCGCAATCGTATGAACGAAAAAGGGCTTACCCCGGATTGCGTGAAATCGCTTGAAGACCTTGCCAAACTGCCCTTCACCAACAAAACCGATTTGCGTGATTACTATCCTTTCGGTCTGTTTGCCACGCCCATGAGCGAAGTTGTGCGTTTGCACGCTTCCAGCGGTACTACCGGCAAACCGATCGTGGTCGGTTATACCAAAAACGATATTGACTTGTGGTCGGGCGTGATGAAACGGGCATTCCAGAGCTGCGGACTGAACCGCGATGATGTTATTCAGGTTTCTTACGGTTACGGTTTGTTCACCGGCGGTCTTGGTGCCCATTACGGTACTGAAGCGTTGGGGGCAACCGTGGTTCCCACCTCCGGCGGCAACACCCAGCGTCAGCTTATGGTGATGCAGGATTTCGGCGTGACTGCCATTTGCTGTACCCCCAGCTACTTCAACTTTCTGGCAGAAAAAGCCGCTGAAGACAATATCAATATGCGGGAACTGCCGCTGAAGGTAGGTATTTTCGGTGCCGAACCCTGGACAGATGCCATGCGTAAACAAATGCAGACCAACACCGGTATTGAGCCGTATGATATTTACGGTTTGAGCGAAATCATCGGTCCCGGTGTGGCTATTGAGTGCAGTGAACACAACGGGTTGCATATTTTTGAAGACCACTTCTATCCGGAAATCGTCGATCCGGATACCGGCGAAGTGCTGCCCGATGGGGCGTTCGGCGAACTGGTCATCACCACTCTGACCAAAGAAGCGTTCCCGATGATCCGTTACCGGACTCATGACCTGACCCGCATCATCAGCGAGCCGTGTGCCTGCGGCAGAACGATCCGCCGTATTGACCGTATTGCCAGCCGTTGCGACGATATGCTGATCATCCGCGGCGTGAATGTGTTCCCCTCGCAGATCGAAGCGGCGTTGCTTTCGGTGGACGGCACTTTGCCGCACTACCACATTGTGCTTTATACCGAAAGAGGTATGGACAATATTGAAGTGGATGTGGAAGTCAGCGAAAAAATCTTCTCCGACAAGATCAGCACCATGGAAGAAATGCAGAAAAAACTTTCTGTCGCCATCGAGCATACCATCGGTTTGCGTGTACGGGTAAAACTGGTTGCTCCGCAGACGATCCAGCGCAGCGAAGGCAAAGCCAAGCGGGTCATCGACCGCCGCGAACGCATTTGAGCATCAGAAGTATTCAGGAAGGGTTGAATGCTGTTATGAAAATAAAAACTCCGGTGCTTTTGCTGCTGATCGCACTTTGTGCAGTATTTACAACAGTCAGGGCGAATGTAATAGAAATCAACAAATCAGCACGGCAGACTTTTGTGCAGCCGACTATAGCGATCAAAAGTATCAGCGGCGATAAAGCTTTGTGTGAGCCGTTTTACCGCTATCTGGCTACCTGCGGATGGTTCCGTCTGGTCAAAGGACAGGCTGATTACAATCTGGAGTTTACCGGTGGCGACGGCAGGATCGTTATGCAGTTGAATTTCGGAGCCAATCCGGTCATCCGTAAAAACATAACCTATTCCGGCGACAGCCGCCGTGCCGCCGCCAGAGCGGTGGATGAGTTTATCAATTCCAGATTCAATCAGCGTTTGTGCGACAGTCAGCTGGTTTTTACTGCCGAAACCAAACGCGGTCTGAAAGAAGTTTTTGTTTGCGATACTGACGGCGGAAATCTCCGCAAGGTTACAGATTATTCCAACAGCTGTGTGGAACCGTCATGGATGCCGGATGGCAGATCGGTGGTATATACACGCTATTCAGCTTCCGGCACAGATCTTTGCGAAACCATGCTCAATCCGTGGCGTACCCGCCGTCTGACCCGTTTCCCGGGGATGAATGTAGGTGCATCGGTGCATCCTTCCGGCAATTTTCTGGCAATGATCATGAGTATTGACCGGCAGGTGGAACTTTACGTTAAAGCACTTAACGGCAGAGAACGCCGCCGCCTTACCAACAGCAAAGCCGTGGAGGCTTCGCCGTGCTGGCACCCGGATGGTCAGACGATCTGTTTTGTTTCTGACCGCAGCGGCAGACCGGCACTTTATCTGGTCGGAGCCAACGGCGGCGAGTTGCGTCGTGTGCCGACTGTCGGCAGTGAAGCTGTAACGCCGTCGTGGTCGCCGGACGGTAAATTGGCGTATGCTGCCAAAGTCGGCGGCAGTTATCAGATCGCCATTTACGATCCCCGCGGTGTTGATACCGGGGTAATCAAAAATCTGCCCGCCGGGGATTGGGAAGCACCCACATGGGCTCCGGATTCACGCCATCTGGCGGCATCCCGCAGGGTAGGGCGGAAAAGTGAAATTTATATTGTGGACAGCAAGACCGGTGTATCACGCAAATTGCGGAATATGAGTATTTCGCAAACATCGCCGGATTGGTCGCCGATCCGACGGGATTAAGTAATATCAGCAGAATTTTTCCGGGGTTATATGATAGATAATTTTGAACAGGCATGCAGTTGGCTTTTCGGCTTGCACCGTTTCGGGATCAAACTGGGTTTGGAACAGACGGTCAGGCTTACAGAGTTGTGCGGAGCGGCAGAAAATAACTTGAAGTTTATACATTTGGCAGGCACCAACGGCAAAGGCTCCACCGGAGCGATGCTGGAAAGGGCTTTGCGTAACAATGGTCATACTACGGGGTTTTATTCTTCGCCGCATCTGGTGAGTGCCTGCGAACGGATCCGTATCAACGGCAAGGCAATAAGCGAAAGCGAGTTTATCGAACTTGCCAATGTGCTGGATTCAGCGGTTGAGCGTATGCGTGCCGAAGGCAGTCAGCCCACTTATTTTGAAGCTGTAACAGCAATGGCAATGTTGAGCTTTATGCGTCATCAATGCGATTATGTGGTGTGGGAAACCGGCATGGGCGGCAGATTGGACGCTACAAATATAGTTCAGCCGGTTATCAGTGTCATAACCAATATAGCGTTGGATCACGAAAAATTTCTGGGCGACAATGTATCAGCCATTGCCAGCGAAAAAGCCGGTATCGTAAAAGCTCATGCCCCGGTAGTCGTCGGGCAGATGGCGTTGGAAGCCGAAGAAGTCATCCGTTTGAAAGCGGCTATGGTCAATACCGATTTTTACCGGGCAAAGGATGTAGCACCTTTAAGTGAGATGGATAAAGCTGTAATGCAGGTGAATCATCAGGAGTTCGTCTGCGGCGGCGAAACAATAAAGCTCAAACTCAACGGTTTGATGCAGCAACGCAACGCCCAGTTGGTGATCGCGGTACTCAAAGTGCTGGATTTATGGAACGCTGAAAGCCGCGAAGCATTGAGTATGACCCGTTGGCCGGCACGGATAGAATTGCTGAAAGAGAACCGTATTCTGCTGGATGGCGGACATAATCCGGATGGGTTGACATCGTTGACTGAAACGCTGAAAGCGTTGTATCCGGGTAAAAAATTTGATTGGATATTCGGAGCATTTGCCGATAAGGATTATTCCAACGGTTTGGAGATCATTGCACCGCTGGCAAAGTCGTTGAGTGCGGTATCTTTTGCCGAGGAATCCCGGCTTTCGGCAACGCCGGAAGATATTTGCTGCAAGGCAAAGGCGTTGGGCATTGAAAATTGCAGGATTGTTGAAGACCTGGCAGATTTGCTTAATAAAATATCTGTTGAAGAAAAAGACGCCGATGCGTTGCCGACAGTTATTGCCGGGTCGCTTTATCTGGCTGGGGAAGTTCTGGAGATATTGGAAAGTCCGGAACATGTTTTGGAATTGTAACAGAAAGTGGATTTATCTTTTTTATGGCTAACAGTTTTACAGTTATGAGCAATATGAATACGATAGGCAAAAACGATGGAGCGATGTTGCTTACTTTGCGTAATGTATCGCTTTTTCCGTTTGTGCTGACACCGGTTTTTGTGGATGAAAAAGAAGCTGTTGAAAGGATGCGTAAAGCGTACGACGGCAATCGGCTGGTGGCGTTTTTTCAGGAAATCGGTGATGATTTTCCGGAGTTTGTCAAACGGCATCCGGATTGCCGGATAAGAACTGTCCGCTGGCAGGATAAGGAAATCTCGCAGATCGGCTGCCGGGCAAGAATTGTAAAGTTGATAAATTTTCCCGACGGCTCAATAAGAATATTGCTCCGCAGTCTGGCCCGCTGTGAATTCCGCACGCCGGTACGGGCGAATGAACCGTCGTACTTTCCGCTGACGGAAGACAAAAACAACGATGAAAAACTCGTTGAAGGTATGGTACACGAAGCGGTCAATCAGTTTCAATCTCTGGCGGCTTTCGTGCCCAATTTTCCGGATGAATTGCGTAACGGCGTATCAACCATGACCAATCCGGCGAAAGCGGCAGATCTGATTGCAGACTCCATGAGCCTTCTGCCCACGGAAAAAATCTGGCTGTTGCAGGCGTTGAATGTGGTCGAACGGGTGACTTTTCTTCTGGAAGTACTCAACCGCGAACTGGAAGTTATGCAGCTGGGGGCAAGGATCCAGAGCGAAGTGCATCAGAATCTCTCGCAGAATCAGCGGGAATATTTTTTGCGAGAACAGTTGCGGGTAATCAAAGAGGAATTACGCGAAGACTCGCGCAATCCGGATATTATAGATATAGAAAACCGTTTATCAGAGCTGACTTTGCCGGAAAAGGTCGAATCTACTGTAAAGAAAGAACTTTCACGCCTTGAATTGATTCCGACCATGTCGCCGGAGTATCATGTGGCATACAATTATATAGATTGGCTGCTTTCGGTGCCGTGGAATGTTTACAGCGACGATAATCTGGATCTGATAACCGCCGGTGAGGTCTTGGAAGCAGATCACTACGGCTTGGAAGATGTAAAAAAACGCATATTGGAATTTCTGGCGGTAATGAAACTCAATCCTGACCGGAAATCGCCGATACTCTGTCTGGTCGGACCGCCCGGTGTGGGCAAGACTTCATTGGGTGAATCCATTGCCCGTGCAACCAACCGCAAATTTTTGCGGGTAGCTCTGGGTGGCGTGCGTGATGAAGCTGAAATCCGGGGGCATCGCCGTACTTATATCGGGGCAATGCCCGGCAGGATCGTGCAGAATCTGAAAAAAGCCGGAACTGCCAATCCGGTTTTTATGCTCGATGAAATAGATAAACTTGCCGCCGATCACCGGGGCGACCCGTCTTCGGCTCTGCTGGAAGTGCTTGATCCAGCACAGAACAAAGCATTCAACGATCATTATCTGGAGCTTGATCTGGATTTGAGCAAGGTGTTTTTTATTGCCACAGCCAATGTAATGGAAGCGATCCCGGCTCCATTGCTTGACCGTATGGAAGTAATTACTTTGCCCGGTTATACCAGTTTTGAAAAACGGGAGATCGCCCGCCGCTATCTCGTGCCGCGTCAGCTTAAAGAAAACGGTCTTAAAGCCCGCTGGGTCAATATATCCATGGCGGCGGTGGATGAGATCATTGACCACTATACCCGCGAAGCCGGGGTGCGGAAACTTGAGCAGTATATAGCATCGCTCTGCCGCAAATTGGCCCGCAAGCTCGTGGAAGGTTCGATCGAAGAAAATAAACGCACCAATGTTACAGTAAAAATGGTGCATGAATTGCTCGGCCCTCGTAAATACCTTATTGACAGTGCAATAAATGCTCCGGCGATCGGCAGTGCCACCGGTATGGCGTGGACTGCTGTCGGCGGCGAAATTCTTACAGTGGAAAGTCTGATGGTTCCCGGCAAAGGCGAGCTCAAGCTCACCGGTCAGTTGGGCGATGTTATGCAGGAAAGTGCCCAGGCGGCATTTACACTGCTCAAAAGCCGTGCCGGAAAACTGGGTATAGATTATGAAGTGTTTGAGAAAAACAATTTTCATATCCATGTACCGGACGGTGCAACACCCAAAGACGGCCCGTCGGCAGGTATAACGATGACTTCGGCACTTTATTCGCTGTTGAAAAATAAATCGACCGTACCGGCACTCGCCATGACCGGCGAAGTCAACTTACGCGGTCAGGTTACAGCGATCGGCGGATTGAAGGAAAAGGTCATAGCGGCATTGCGTTCGGGGGTGAAAACTGTTGTGATACCCGAAGAAAATGTCAAGGATCTGGAAGATATTCCGGAAAATGTCCGTAGCCAGCTGGAGTTCAAACCAGTAAGCAATATTGATGAAGCATTGAAGATTATATTTGCAGAAAAGAGTGGCAGATAATGAAAAAATCAACAGTTTTGCTGATTGCATTTTTATGCAGTGCGGTAACGGTTTTTGCTGCTGAAGAAAAAACTCTGCCGGCGGAAAAATTTCTCTATTGGGTGCGTTCCCGGTCGGCATCGCAGAACAGCTTTGCTGATTTGAACGGAACTTTGACGCATCTCAAACGCAATCAGGGCGGGGCGGCACGGTACAGCATCCGCTTTCAGATCCGCTTCGGTAAAGAAAAAGTGCAGGCAAAACTTTTGCTGAACAACAGCGAACAGCATTATTTTGAGCAGAAGCATAATGATAAAGCCGCAAGTACGATCACAGCCAATGTCAAAGATGGCGGACTTTTGAAAAAGCTGGGGTTCCGCATCGGCGATCTGACGATGGATTTTCTCTATTATCCGGTGGTCTCCGAGGAAAAAACAACCTCGTATAAAACTTTGAAATGCCGGGTGCTGGTGTTGCGTTCGCCGGAAAACAGGCCGGTGAAAGTCTGGATCGCCAGTGAGTACCTTTTCCCGATGCGGGCAGAGTTTTACAGCTCTTTTGACAAACTCAATCTCTCACCAGAAAAAACATTGGAAATAACCGGTTTTGAAAAAGTCGGCGATTACTATGTGGCAAGCGATATAGCTTTGTTGAGCAAAGAGTTCCGCAGCCGCATAGCGTTTAAAGATTGCTTCGCAGTAAGGTCTGATGACCCCAAAGCGGTGGAAGCGTTTAAGGAATAAATCACTTTAACGGAGATAAAAAATGTATAAAACAGGCGAAATAATCAGCAACCGCTGTTTGAAAGGCGACTATTATCAGGTGGTCTTTTACAATCCGGAGATTGCCGCCAAAGCAGTTCCGGGGCAGTTTGTGCATGTGCAGATTGCTCAAATGAGTGCCAATATTCTGCGGCGTCCTTTTTCAATCAACAACACCGATCCGGAGCAGGGGACTGTTCAGGTAACTTACAAGGTTGTCGGCAGCGGCACGGAGGTGTTGAAAAATCTTGCTCCGGGTGCCGTCTGCGACCTTATGGGTCCGCTGGGTAACGGCTATAAGATGCCCGAAGATGATGAAATACCCGTTATGATTGCCGGAGGATACGGCACGGCGGCGATGTTTATGATCAGCAAACTTGCCAAAGATAAAGGTATATTGCTGGTGGGAGCCCGCGGCGATGCTGATTTGATATTGCTTGAAGATTATCAGGCAAACGGTACCGAAGTAAGAGTTGCCACCAACGACGGCTCGGTAGGTACGCAAGGTTTTGTAACTGTGCTGTTGGAGGATTTGCTCAAAAATCCCGTTCCCGGCAAAAAATACCGCTTTTATGCCTGCGGCCCTACGCCGATGCTGATGGCGGCCGGTAAAATGCTCTGTTCCGCCGGGCGTGAAGATGGCGAATTGAGTCTTGACCATGTGATGTGCTGCGGGGTGGGGGCATGTTTTGCCTGTGTGGTAAAAGTTAAAGAAGGCGATACTTTCCGCTATGCCAGAAGTTGTTCCGAAGGGCCGGTATTTACCGCCGGGGAGGTCTATTATGAAAATTGATATGAGTGTCGATCTCGGCAAATTCAAGTTGAAAAATCCGGTAATGACCGCATCCGGTACTTTCGGTTACGGTTATGAATATAACCAGTTGTACGATATTTCCCGCCTGGGGGCGGTGGTGGTCAAAGGTATTGCCCCCTTTGTCAGCAACGGCAATCCCACTCCGCGGGTGGCGGAAACCGCCAGCGGTATGCTCAACGCCATCGGCTTGCAGGGGCCCGGCGTGGATAAATTTCTGCACGGCGACCATTACATGCCGTTTTTGCGTACCACCGGAGCCACGGTGATCGTCAATATCTGGGGCAAAAGCATTGCCGACTATTGCGAAGTGGCTCGCCGCATGGATGAAGACCGCGAAGGTATTACCGCGTTGGAAGTGAATATATCCTGCCCTAATGTTAAAGCAGGCGGTGTGGCTTTCGGTACTGATACAAAATTGCTTAACGAAGTGATTTCTGCTGTACGCAAAGCTACCACACTGCCGCTGATCGTCAAGTTGAGCCCCAATGTTACTAAAATCGGTGATTTTGCCAAAGCTGCTGAAGATGCCGGAGCAGATGCTGTGTCGCTTATCAACACGCTTACGGGTATGGCGATCAATGCCGAAACCCGCAAGCCGAAAATCGCCAACCTTACCGGCGGATTGAGCGGCCCGGCGGTCAAGCCGGTGGCACTGCGGATGGTTTACGAAGCCAGCAAAGCCGTAACGATCCCGGTTATCGGCATGGGCGGGATTTGCAATGGTATTGATGCAGTGGAATTCATGCTCGCCGGAGCTAAAGCCGTGGCGGTGGGTACTGCCACATTCACCGATCCCTATGCCCCGCTGAAGGTGATCGACGGTATCGAAGATTACCTCAAACGCCACAATTACAAGAGTGTATCCGAAATTGTCGGAGCTTTGGAAGTATAACGAAACAAACCAATAATATATAAATCAAGGAAAAATATTATGCCAGTATTCAAACCTTTTCATGGTATGCTGCCGACTGTTGAGCGTGCAGCTCAAGTTGCCGCCGTGCCTTACGATGTAGTAAACAGTTCCGAAGCGGCAATGCTTGCCGAAGGCAATCCGTACAGTTTTCTGCATGTGTCGCGTCCCGAAATCGATATGGAAAAAGGTATCGACCTCTACCGCGACGAAGTTTATGCTCAAGCCAAAGCCAACTTTGATAAACTCATTGCCGAAGCTCCGCTGACAGTTGATAAAGAAGCTCATCTTTACATTTACAAGCTCGTTATGGGCGAACAGGTGCAGACCGGGGTTTTCGGTGCCGCCTCCGCCGTGGATTATGCCGAAAACCGCATCAAGAAACACGAAAAGACCCGTCAGGATAAGGAAGATGACCGTACCCGCCATGTGATGACGCTCAAATCGCACACCGGGCCGGCATTTTTTACTTACAAAGATGATGCAAAAATCGACGCTCTGATCGCGGAAGAATGTGCCAAAGCTCCGCTGTTTGACTTTGTGGCTTCCGACGGTATCGGGCATACGCTGTGGAGAGTTGATGCGGCAACCAGCGAAAAACTCTCTGAACTTTTTGCGGCGATAGATTATTTTTATATTGCCGACGGTCATCACCGCAGTGCCGCCGCCGCCCGCACGATGAAAGAGTCTGCCCCCGCCAATCCCAATCATACCGGCGACGAAGATTACAACTATTTTCTGGCAGCGGCATTTCCCGCTTCGCAGCTCAAGATCTTGCCCTACAACCGGGCAGTACATACTTTGAACGGTTTGAGCGAAGATGCTTTTATGGAAAAACTTGCTGAAAAATTCACCGTGGAAGAAAGCGTTACCAAATCGCCGGAAAAGGGCGGTATCTTCAAGATGTATATCAACAAAAAGTGGTACACTGTGGCTCCGAAGTTCGACGCGTCAAAATTGGGCGTGATCGAGCGTCTGGATGTAAGTGTATTGCAGGATAATGTATTGGCTCCCATTCTGGGGATCGACGACCCCCGAACCAGCAAGGCAATCGACTTTATCGGCGGTATCCGCGGTACTGCGGAATTGGAAAAACTCGTGGACAGCGGCGATTATGCCGTGGCGTTTTCCATGTATCCCACCACCGTGGGACAGTTGATAGATATTGCCGATGCCGGTGAGATCATGCCGCCGAAATCGACCTGGTTTGAGCCCAAACTGCGGGATGGGATCGTCTGCCATAACTTTTGAAGGTAAAAGATGACTTATGTGGATTTGACCGCAGATTTTTGCGGGCGTAAAACAGAGCCGGAAATCATACAGCGGTTTGTGCCGTTAAAGTCAGATAAAACTGAATATACCGGGGTGGTGTATAATATTTCCACATCTTCGATGATGGGCAGTTATATCGACTTCCCCGGGCATATCAAGGAAACCGATGACGGGGTGAATGCCGCCAACTTGGACTTGGCAGATTTTACCAACATGAGTGCAACGGTGATTCACTTTGACCGGGCAAATGAACCCGGCGGCATCACGGCTGAAGATCTGGAAAAAGCCTGCGGCGGGATACCTGATACTCATGCGGTGATAATCAACGCTCTCGGCAGTGTCAGGTCTTTTGATATACCGACGCGGTCAGTGTATCTTACGCTGGATGCAGTGGAGTGGCTGAAAAAGACACCGTGCAAACTTCTGGTTTCCGATATATACGAAAGTACAGCTTTGGAAGGAGTCTTTCTCAAACTTTTTGAGGCCGGTATTTCCACAGTTTGCGAACCGGCAAATCTGCATAAACTGCCGTCGGGCAGGGTAAAGCTGACGGTGCATTTTGCCAAGATACCCATTACCCAGCTGCCTTGCACGCTGGTGGCAGAGTTTTAATAAAACTGCAAAAGGTGTGTTTTATGATTCGGAGTCTGAATTTGGTTTGGCTGTTGCCGGTGGCATTGAATTGCTTTTTTGCCACCGGTTTATGGGCAGAACAAATCAGCCGTGATTTCCGTAAAACCGCCAAACGCTACCGCTTTAAGATCCGGCAGGATGCTAAACTGCCGGGTAATGTCAGCGGAGTGCCGCTACCGGCAAAAGATGCCGAAAAAGAGTTGGAGAATTTCTTTGAAGCTCTGGAAACCCTCGGGGCCGGATTTGTTAAAAAAAGCGGATTGAAACAAGTGGTGATCTGCCGGAATTTGAAACTCAACGGCATGGTCTGTGCCGGAATCGCATACGGCGATTGCATGTATCTGGCACAAGGTGCGACCCCAAAGGTGATTTTCCACGAAATATTCCATATTTTTGACCCCAAACGGAAGAATAAAGAATGGACGAATCTCAACAACAGCAAATTCCGCTATTGGGGAATAGACTATCCTGATCGACCGGCTTCGGCTGAAAAAAAGCAGGACGTTGCCCGTTACTACAAAAGTACCGGCTACAAATTCAAAAACGATTTTGTCAGCAACTACGCTCAAACCAGCGAAGTTGAAGACCGGGCGGAAACTTTTGCCGCCATGATTGTTGAAGGCGAAAAATTCAGATCACGGGTGCAGAAAAGCCCGGTACTTTACCGGAAAATGCAATTTATAATCAGCATGACCGGTAAAAGTCATAAATTGGATAAAAAATTCTGGCGTAAAACGCTCGGAGCGTGGGCTTTGGAATGACTCCGTTCTGCTGGTGGTCAGTGCCCGATGGTAACTTCCGGCAGTGGCAGTTTGACCCATGCGTGATGATAGACCTCTTTGCCCATTTCGTTCCACATTACTTCAAAGTCGGTTTTGACATCGGCTATATCGCTCAAGCGTTCCGGCTCATCTTTGAAAAGCTGTGAAGCATGGACCGCTTTCCGCACGGCGGCAAGGTATTCCTGATCGTCAGTGGAAAAGTGCCACACCCCATCATCTTTCAAGACCCGGTGTATGTGGGTCATAAAGTTGGAACTCAAAAGCCGGTTGCCGCTGTGGCGGTCTTTGGGCCACGGATCGGGACAGAGTATATGGATGCGGTCAAGAGCCCGGTCGGGCAGCAGACGGGCGATCAACATTCTGGCTTCAGCTTTCAGTACCCGCATATTACTTACATTTTCGCGGAGGTTGCGGCTGACGAGTTTACGCAATCTGCCCGAAAGCATATCAGCAGCTAAAATGATCCGCTCCGGATGGCGTTTTGCCAGTTCGGTGGTAAAAGAACCCTTGCCGCAGCCCATATCCAATTCAATCGGCATGGTATCAGAATTACTCAAAACTTCTGCCGGAAGGGTGTAACATTGGCTCAAATTGAATATCAAAGCATCCAAATTTGCAGAATTTTTGCTTTTAGTCATAAAAAAATCACTTTCAAAGGTTTTAATCCGTAAAAAGCGGTGTATATTATACATGTATTGTTGTTTTTATAATTTACAGCAATATTGAGTTTTTTGCCAATTCAAAAGAGCGTTTTTATGGAAAAGAGTGTACTTTTTGTTTGCACGGGCAATACCTGCCGCAGTCCGTTGGCGGAAGTGTGGTTCAACCGGTGTGCGGCAAATGCAGGATTGAAAGGCTATCATGGCTGTTCTGCCGGATTGTATGCTGCAAACGGGGCAGGGGCATCGGCTCAAAGCCGTGCAGTCGCTCTGGAAAACGGTGTGTCGCTGGAGGATTTTCAGAGCCGCCTGCTGACTTATGAAATGGTGAAAGACGCTGTTTTGATCGTCGGTATGACCGATGCTCATTGCCGTAAGATCATAAGTGCGGTGCCGGAAGCGGCTGATAAGGTAAAAAGCCTTATGCAGCTGGCAGGAGGCAATGGCGATGTAGGTGATCCTTACGGCGGCAGTCTGGAAGATTACCGCCGGGCATTTGAACAGATCCGGCTGGGTGTGGAAAATTCAGTAGAACAATTAAAACAAAAATAATTTGAAATATACAAACCAAAACAACAAAAAGGAAAGAAAAATGAGTTTCTCAATTCAGGACTTTGCAGTCAAGAGTTCTCCGCTGACCATTGCAGTCGGAGCCGATCATGGCGGTTTTGAAGCTAAAAAGGCATTGCTCGCCAAGCTGAACGAAAACGGTATTACAGTTGTGGACTGCGGTGCTTATGTGTTGGATAAAAATGATGATTATCCGGATTTTGCCGCAGCCGTTGCGGGGATGGTATCCCGCGGCGAAGCTGATGCCGGTATTCTGATCTGCCGTTCCGGTATCGGTATGGCGATTGCCGCCAACCGTTATCACGGCGTGCGTGCCGCGGTTTGCGAAGATACCGAAAGTGTTTCCCTTTCCCGCCAGCACAACTGTGCCAATGTGGCGGTGCTTTCCGGCGATCATCTGACCGATGAATGCCGCTGGAATCTGGTCAGTGCCTTTTTGACCACCAAGTTTTCCGGCGAAGTCCGCCACGAACGCCGTTTGAATGAAATGGAAAAAGTTACCTACGATGATATTGCCGCCATTCGCAACGCCGATCCGGCAATCGCCAGTATCATTGACAAAGAAGCAGTCCGTCAGTCTGACGGTATTGAATTGATCGCTTCCGAAAACTTTGCCAGCTGTGCCGTGCGTGCCGCCCAGGGTTCGGTTCTGACCAACAAATACGCCGAAGGTTATCCGGGCAAACGCTACTACAATGGTTGCGAGTTTATCGACGAAATCGAAAGTCTTGCCATCGAGCGTGCCTGCAAGCTGTTCGGTGCCGAAGCCGCCAACGTTCAGCCGCACTCCGGCAGTTCTGCCAATCAGGCAGTTTACATGGCACTGGTCAACCCCGGCGATACCGTGCTTTCCATGAGTCTGGATCACGGCGGCCATTTGACCCATGGTCATCCGCTGAACTTTTCCGGTAAACTCTACAACATCGTGCCCTACGGTGTGAGTGCTGAAACTGAAATGATCGACTACGATGAGATCGAACGCCTTGCTCTGGAACACAAGCCGCAGATGCTGCTTGCCGGTGCCAGTGCCTATCCGCGTATCATCGACTTCCCCCGCTTGCGTGAAATCGCTGATAAAGTCGGTGCCAAACTCTTTGTTGACATGGCTCACATTGCCGGTCTGGTTGCTGCCGGTGAACATCCCAGCCCCGTACCCTACGCCGATGTGGTGACCACCACCACCCACAAAACTCTGCGTGGCCCCCGTGCCGGTCTGATCCTCTGCCGTGAAGAATACATCAAAGCGATCAACTCCAAAGTATTCCCCGGTATGCAGGGCGGCCCGCTCGAACACGTTATCGCAGCTAAAGCCATCTGCTTCGGCGAAGCCATGACCGATGAATTCAAGGCTTATCAGAAGCAGGTGCGTATCAACGCCCGCGTGCTGGCTGAAGAATTGACCAAACGCGGTTTCCGCATGGTTTCCGGCGGTACCGACAACCACCTGATGCTGGTTGACTTGCGTCCGAAGCAGGCTACCGGCAAAGCAGTTGCCAATGCGTTGGATATTGCCCGTATTACGGTCAACAAGAACATGATCCCGTTTGATCCTGAAAAACCCTTCGTCACCAGCGGTATCCGTATCGGGACACCGGCAGTCACCACCCGCGGCATGAAAGAAGATGCCATGGTCAGAATTGCCGATTTCATCGAACGCGGCGTAGCTTTGCGTGAAGATGTTGAAGGTTTGAAGAAACTCGGCGAAGAAGTCAAGGCTTTCACTGCCGACTATCCCATGCCCCGGTTTTGAGTGAAATATTGAGGTTTAGAAAATGATTGATTTGAGAATTCTCCGCGAAAATCCGGAGCTGATTAAAAAGAATTGTGCCCGCCGCGGCAGTGCGGTCAATGTTGATACACTTATTGCGTTGGATGTTGAATACCGCAATTTGCTCGGCGAAGTGGAAATTATGCGTTCCGAACGCAACCGCTTGAGCAAAGAGTGTAAAGATAATCCCGCCGCCCGCGATCAGGTGCGTGAACTTAAAGAACGCCTTTCCGCCAGTGAAGGTCATCTGAACCGGCTGGAAGACAAGATGAATGCCATGGCGGCATTTCTGCCCAATTTGTTGGCAGACGATGTGCCCGACGGACAGACCGATGCAGACAATGTGGAACTGCGTAAGGTCGGTACGATCCCGGAATTTGATTTCAAGGTTCGCGATCATCAGGAACTGGGCGAAATGCTGGATATTATTGATACCCAACGTGGTGCCAAAGTTGCCCAGAGCGGTTTTTATTACTGGAAGGGCAAAGGAGCCCAGCTCGTTCAGGCGTTGTTCTTCTGGACACAGCGGGAGTTGGTCAACCGCGGTTTTCAGCTCTTTATGACTCCCTGTCTTGCCAAAGAAAAGACTCTGTTCGGTACCGGTTATCTGCCGTTCTTTGCCGATCAGACCTATGCACTTAAAGATGAAGATCTGGCGTTGATCGGTACATCCGAACAGACTCTGGTCGGTTTCCATGCCGACGAAGTGCTTGATGGAGCCAATCTGCCGCTGTGCTATACTGCTTACACGCCCTGCTTCCGTACCGAATCAGGCAGTTACGGCAAAGCCAGCCGCGGGATTTTCCGTGTGCATCAGTTCCACAAAGTTGAACAGATCATTTTCTGCAAACCGCAGGAATCGGTAAAATATCATGAGTTCTGTCTGGCTAACGAAGAGTATTTGCTCCAGCAGCTCGGCTTGCCCTATCATGTGGTCAATGTCTGCGTTGGCGATTTGGGGGCTCCCGGTTACAAGAAATACGACATCGAAGCCTGGTTTGCCGGTTTTGATGCCTACCGCGAAGTAACCAGCAATACCAACCTGACCGAGTTCCAGAGCCGCCGTCTGAACATCCGTTATAAAGATGGCGATGAACGCGGTTTTGTCCACACTATCAGTGCTACAGCCATGACCGACCGAGCCGCGATCGCCATTCTGGAAAACAATCAGCGTGCCGATGGTTCGGTGGTCGTGCCTGAAGTCTTGCGGCCCTTTACCGGGTTTGATGTTATCGAACCGGTTAAGCGTTGACATTGACTTGCTGTCTGGAAAAAACTTTTGCCGGAAAACGCATCGCTTTTTTAGGCGGTGCGTTTGATCCGCCGCACCCCGGGCATGAGATGCTTGCCCGGAAGGTGCTGGCATTGGATTTGAGTGATCTTGTTCTGTGGGTTCCCAGTTGGGCTCCGCCGCACAAAGAAGCCGGCAGAATGAGCAGTTTTGCTCACCGTTATGCCATGACCCGGATCGTTGCTGAACAGATTCCGGGTTGTGAAGTGTCTGATATTGAAGCAAGAAAATGCTTTGACCCTTCCTATTCATACAAAGTGCTTGAGGCATTACAGGAGGAATATCCCGGGGCAGAGTTGCAACTTTTGATCGGTCAGGACAGTCTTGAACAACTGCACACATGGTATTGTGCCGAAGCATTGGCCGAAAGATATACCATACTGGCGTTTCCCCGGAAAGGCAATAAAGAAACATTGTCTCTGCCGGAGGATTTCTGGAGCAGTAAGTTGCTCCGGAAGCTGCAAAACAGCCTGATAGAAGGCGGATATGTTGAAATATCTTCAACTGATTTACGGAAAGAACTGGTAAAAGGTTCAAATGTGGAGCATATTATCAACAAAGATGTTTTAAGTTACATAGAAAAACACGGTCTGTACCGTTAAAAACAGAGAGGTTTTATTATGGCGGATAATCAGAGAGAGGAACTGTTGGCAAGGTTTTGTGCTGAACAGGCGTTGGAAAAACTCGGCGGCGATGTAGTGGCATTGAATGTGCGTGACATCAGCAGTATTGCCGATTATTTTGTAATTGTTACCGCTACAAGTGTACCCCATCTTAAAGCACTGGTCAGCCATCTGGAAGAATCGGTACGGGAAAAGTTTCAGCGTCGGGCTTTGGCGGTAGATGGTGAACCCACCAGTGAATGGGTGCTGATCGACTTCGGCAGTGTGCTTATTCATGTTATGGGCGAAGAAGCCCGTGCCAAATACGAACTCGAACGGCTCTGGGGTGATGCTCCCCGTTTGGAAATTGCCGCAGACTGATGTAATTTGATATTGGTTGCAGATAATGGATTGGTCTTTTAGAGAAAACTGGGATGAATATGCCTGGTCAAAAGAAATACGCAAAGATGAGTTGCGTATAGCCGGATATTTTCAGACCTTGAAAGATTGTCTTGATCTGCCCGGCGAAGAAGATATGATCTTCAAGCACTTGATGAGCCAGCCGGAATTGGTTCCGACCGGGGTGAAAGATCCGTTGCGTACCCTTAAATGGGAAATGAAAGAAATGGAAGACGAGCGGGAGGAAGATGCCTCTGCGGAAGGATGTATTACCATATTGTCGCCTGATGTAATGCAAGTGGAACGCATGTCTGTGGAGTGGAATTTGCTGGCGGTGTCAGAGATAGGTATATCACGCAAAGTGCTGGCGGTAACTTGTGCATTCGGCAAATTGCTTTCACGCATGTATAATTTTGAAGAAGTCATAGAAGAACCGGAAAATACTGCTCTCCGCAGAAGTTTGCTCAAACAGATGTTGGCCGATATTGATAACTTGGAATCTCTGCTGCATGGCTTTAATAAATATATTTATAAAAAAGCCGCAGGAGATTTTGTTGAGTTTTTTTATCCGCTCGCAACCATCCGCGAAGATATAATAAACATACTGAACGAAATCAACTGACAATCTGAAAAGTCAAACAAAAAAAGCTGTTGCGTAAATATCCGGCAACAGCTTTTTTGCTTTATAATCGAGGTGATTTTTAATCACCCCAATTACCAAGTTTTATTCCCACTCAATAGTCCCCGGGGGTTTGGCGGTAATATCATAAACTACGCGATTGACCCCGTCAACTTCGTGGACAATGCGGTCAGCCATCTTTTCCAGCAGTTCCCACGGCAGACGCACTACCTGGGCGGTAACGGCATCTACACTGTTGATCGAGCGGATGGCGATAACATAGTCGTAACTGCGGCAGCCGTTGCGGATACCGACAGTTTTGACCGGCACAAAAATCGCAAAGGTCTGCCAGGTTTTGTGATACCAGCCGGAAGCATAAAGTTCTTCGGTAACAATAGCATCGGCTTCCCGCAGCATGGCAAGAGTTTCGCGTTTGATCGCACCTACATGCCGCACGCCCAGCGACGGGCCGGGGAAGGGATGGCGGTCAAGCATTTCAGCGGGCAAGCCGAGGAGCTTACCGACTTTGCGGACTTCGTCTTTGAACAAACGCTCCACCGGTTCGACCAGTTGGAACTTCAAATCTTCGGGCAAGCCGCCAACATTGTGATGGCTCTTGATGACCCCGGCGGGGTTGCCGTCAAAAGAAATACTTTCCAGAATATCCGGATAAATCGTTCCCTGACCGAGGAAAGGAGCGTTGACCTTTTTAGCGGCATCGGCAAACACTTCAATAAACTCTTTGCCGATGATCTTGCGTTTCTTTTCCGGATCATCCACGCCGGCAAGTTTGTCAAGAAAACGGTCGGCGGCATCCACGCAAACCAGATTCATCTTGAAGTTGCGTTCAAAAATTTCCTGAACCTGCTCCTGTTCGCCTTTACGCAACAGACCATGGTTGACAAATACGCAAGTCAACCGGTCGCCGATAGCTTTGTGGATAAGTGCGGCTACTACCGAAGAATCCACGCCGCCGGAAAGACCGAGTACCACCGTACCGTCGCCGACCTGTTCACGAATATCTTTGACTGCATCGTCAATAAAGTTTTCCAGCTTCCACAATCCCTGACATTTACAGGTCCCGGTACAAAACTCTACTGCTGCTGATACAGCTTCGTCAATGTTGTTGTCTTTCACTTCCAGAATCATGACCGGTATATCGGTTGCCTGAAAGCGTTTGAGATCTTCTGCGTGATCGGCAACACCGGCATCTTTACAGATGATTATCCCGGCGGGAGATTCTTCCTGCAGACGGTTCACCGGTACGGTGCGGGGCATTACCATCGTATAGATGCTGTTATCCCGGATACCGCGTGCAAGTTTCTGGCTGACGGAGCACCCGAAGTCGAGCAGAACGACCGTTTCTGGCGTATGCTTCATGTTATACTTTCCTTGCTTGGAATAGGGTTGAAATTTATCTGTATATAAAATACACCTCAATCGGAAAATTTCAATTTGCTATACAAAAAAAATTAAAATTTTCTCCCTCATTTTCTCCCGGCATACCGCCGGAAAAAAACGGCTCCCGCTTGCGGCGGTTGGGTAAAAATCAGAATTTGCGGTATTGCCAGGTTTGTTTGCAAAAAATCAGTGTGGTTATTATCAATATTGCAATCAACACATAGAACGGCATTTGCGGCGTACTGTAATCGGCAATCAGTCCGGCGGCGATCGGGGCGAATACAGCCGTTCCGCCAACGATGGTTTCGTTTACTGCGGCATACCGGGCACTTTTGGTATAATTAGCCAGAGCGTGATAAGTAAGATTAAAGCAGAATACGCCGGAAAATACACCGAAGAGCGTAGCCGCTCCCCATGCCGCTATGCTTGAGGTGCAGAAAGCCAGTATTGCCAATGCTGCACAGGCACAGATGCCGGTAAAAAGTCCAGCCCAGGGTTTGAAAGGGAATCGTTTGGCTTTGAAACAGCTCAACGCCACGAACGCCTGCACAATACTGACCAGTGCCAGCATAACGCCTTGTGAAGATGTAGGCAAATGCAGTTCTTTGGTTGCAAAGTCCGGCAGATAACTGCGTAACACGGCAATCGCCAGAAAGCCGCCGAATGCCAGAACCCAGGCGGACTTCATTACATCAGGCAAGCCGATGGTGTTGACTTGTTCTGCACTTGAGGCGGATTGTTCGCTCCGGATAACGGTTTCCGCAAGCCGTTTGCTGATAAATTTCTGCATGAAGATCAAACTTATCAGCACCCACAATACAATAACAATGTTGATCACATAACAGTATTTCCACCCGTTGACCGGGTCAAAAGCTCCCCAGACCAAAGCCGCCGCCATCGGGCCGCAACCTTGCCCGAAACTCCATGAAAAAACATAAGTAGAGGCACTTTTTGCGAATGTTTCAGGCGAGACTTCCACTTTTTCAAAAAGTTTGACCACCGTTTGAAAAGGCGTGAAAAACAATCCGGTGCCCAGTCCGCTCAACAACAGCCAGAGGTACTGGAGTTTAACTGCCGGAGAAAAAAGCAGTCCGAGCATGGATATAAGCAATATCACCTGACTGACAAAAATAATTTTTACCGCATTGCTCCGGGTGGCATATTTGCCGATGATAAATGAACTTACCGCATAGATCAAAGCCCACATCGGCATGGTTGCCGTAACCGCCAGCGAAGATAAGTTGGCATCCGCCATGCGTTTGGCAGTGATAAAAAAGAACAAACCCATAACCAGATTAAGCAATCCCGGCAAAAGATAAAACAAATACTTCATAAAAAACATCCCTTAAAGTTAATTGATTTGACCTATTAATATACATTGCAAGAGAGGGATTATCAAACTTTATTGCATAAAAATAACGGCAAACAAAACATTGCCGCAAAAGTAAACGCACGCTTTTCCGGGGATGCGTGCGAAAAGCGTGCGTAAAATGGAATCAGATGTTTATAGGGGGTTATTCCTTTTTATCGGCAAATTGAGTTTCTGCGGCGGTTTTCTGCTGTTCAAGGGCTCTGCATATTTTACCGGCGGCATCGGCTCCGGAAGCGGTAAAATCATATTCAATGATCGTTTCCTGCGTACCGAATAATGAAACCGTGCGGGTGGCACGGAAAGCTCCGGTATTGGGTACTTGTTTATTTTTGTCAAGTGCCACCAGGCGTGATTTGTAATTTACCCTGCCGATTATCAACTTACCCGCCGGAGAGGCGGTATTGGGATTGACCGTTTCGAGCTTGCCCAGCATAACATAACCGGAAAGATCAAGGTTTTTTTCCCCGGCACTGGCTGCCAGAGTTGAAACCGTCGAGTTGCATCCGGAAAAAGCAACAGCGATTGCCGGAAATAATACCGGAACGGTTTTTTTGAAGAAATACATAAAAATACCTTTCTGAAAAACAAGACCGTACTTGATTGTACGGAATTGGATAGTTGCAAAATAAAGAAGTTTTGTCAACAAAAAAGGCGGTTTTCGGCTGAAAAACAAGAAAAAAAGCCAGAAAAGACAAAAAAAACGAAAAAAACGCAATATAAAATTTGCATTTTTTCTGAAAAGTGGTATCTTAATGGAGTAGTGAAAATGAGCACTACGAAAAAAATCGGGCGTATAGCTCAGTTGGTTAGAGCGCTACGTTGACATCGTAGAGGTCGTAGATTCGAGTTCTACTACGCCCACCATTTGATACAGCAAGGACATTTTGGACAACTCTGATTGGAATTCCAAACTGTCCTTTTTATTTTCCCTCTGCAAACTTTTCTTCTGCTTCTGTCGGTGTAAGCATCCCCAACTTCTGATGCGGACGCATATTGTTGAAAAAATCAATATAATCAGCCACATCTTGCCGCAGAGTTTCCAAATCATAATAATAGTTATGTGATAGTTCTTCACGCTTCATGCAAGCAAAGAAAGATTCTGCCACAGCATTATCCAACGGAGTTCCCGGATTTGAAAAAGAAGATTTCACTTTCAGACCTCTCAAATGTTTACGAAATTCAAACGCTGTATATTGTGCTCCTTGATCTGAATGAAAAATCAATCCCACAGGTTTACCCCGCATTTCAAACGCCGAATCAAACATTCGCTTAACAAATGCAGAGTCGGCTGTTTCCGTAACATCAAAAGCAATAACCTTGCGGGCATATAAATCTATAATAACGCCGATTGCACATAAAATATTTTGCACATAAACATAAGTAATATCGCTAACCCATATCATATTGGGGGCTTCAGTCATAAATTTTTGCTGTACCCGATTGCGATAAACTTTATATTTTCGGCTCGTTGTAGAAAAATACCGCAGACGCAGTTGTTTACAGACCAGCCTCATTTCCTGCATCAATCTTGAAATATGTGCTCTGCTGACATTTAAACCTTGCTGTTTCAAGACAAATTTTATTTTTTGAGCCCCAAAGCGTTCACGGCTGTTAATAAAAATTTCTTTTATGAGCGGTCGTAATTTTTCATCGGCAATTTCATACTGTGTCTTTTCCAGACTGCGCAACACCCGATGATAATAAGTTGATCTCAAGATATTGAGCGTTTTGCAAAGAGAGTAAATGGAGAAATCCCCTTTCAAACGTTCAATCGCAGCAATTTTTTTCATCAAGCGGAGAATTCAAACCGCAACCGCATCTTTTGAATATTTCATTTTCTGTTTTCAATATCTGAATTTTCCGTTCCAGCTGATAAATCTTGTGAGCTGTGATTGTTTCTTTTTCTGGTCTTTTTATCGGCGAATACAATTTGATCCAGTTATAAGCGGTACTTTTGCATATATTGAATTGTTTGCATAGTTCTTTTACGGGGACTCCAGCATTCCGGGCTTGAATAAATTTCTTGTGAATATCGTCCATTTCGTTCTCCATTTTTTCTCGAAAAATATCTCTGATTTTGCCTTTTTGCCAATAAATCAATGATTTTATGTTGACAAATGCCAGCATATATGCAAAGGACTTTTTATTAATCAACTCAACAAGGAAAAAGAAATGAACATTGAAGAATTGGTCGAATATATAAACAGAATCACACCTTCACATCTGGTGCGTTTTGTATCTGAACAGGGCGAAAACAGCTGCCGCGATTGCCTGAAACATCATAATCAGATATTTGAAGAAAACGACAAAGATCGCCCCCAACTACCTATCCACCCCAATTGCCGGTGTAAGTATGAGTATCTAACCAACAGCGAAGTAACCGGATTGCAGAATGAACTCCGGGAAATCCAAATCCAACTCATTGATTACGGAAATCAGTTTGCAAATAAAATCAATCAACTTTCAGCAGAATATGCCCGTGCAATAAAAAATCATACAAAGTTATATACAATCCACACAATCAAATCTGCTTTTTCTGCTGCTTGGCAGACATTGAAACTTATTGAAGAAGGAAAAGCTGTTAAAGAAAATCTAGCAGCAAAGGCCGATAAAGCAAATCTGACCACCATAGTTACAGCTCTCCTTTTAAGTTATTGGGCTATAAAAAATATAGAGCAAATCAATAAATCATTGCAAGAGAAAATGCAACAGACAGGACTTGACACTGCACTTTCTGAAATCATTTCTTGGCAGTCTCCTATGCAAAAAGTTGAAACCCTGTTGAAAGAATGGCATTATAACAGATTACTATTACCGGAACAGCAGCTTGAAAATTTGCCACAAACCCCGGAAGAAGCAATCAAACGCGGATTTATCAGAGCTCCTGATCATCAGAATCTATATCACCGCAATAAAGGACAGATAATGAATGTAAAGTATTATCATCCGCAAACCGGTCAGGAGGTGGTTTTTGACTACCAGGGGAAAGTGGTAACTGATCCTGCCAATATAGGTACATTCAATTATGGAACGAATCCTGTCAGCGTTTCCCACTTCTGGCAAGATGTGCTGCCATATTACCTTTGGGGAAATTCTCCTTTTGATCAAACACCTTGGGAAGATAGAATATTCGGTCCGGAAAAAGATATTATGAGAGACACAAGAGGTCTCTCATTTTTTATGTCTAAAAACAAAAAGTGGTTTGCCTCTTGATAAAAATGGATTTATGTTAAATCCGAGAACAAACC
>SUVS01000040.1 GCA_015061885.1 Lentisphaerota bacterium | reverse complement strand
TGTAACCGAGTTTGACCATTTCGGCAGCGACATCGGAACGGTTGTACTGACCGGCAACCACATAGGCACTCTTGTATTTGCCGTTTTCGCCCAGAAATTCTTCCGGCGAACAGTTCAATCTCCACCGTCCGTACAAGTCGATGAGGTAATCTTTTTCCTGCGCTGTCAGGTCATTTTTCAGAATAACTTCTGCAAGATAAATCAATGCCTGACCATCATTTTTGCCGGAAACAAAAAGTTTTTCTGCTTTCTGCAATTCGGTTCCGTATTTGCCGGTGAAAACCGTCAAACGCATAGCTAAATCATCAAATACCGCACTTCCGACCGGTGCGTCTGACGGGTTGAATCCCCAGTGGTACCAATTTTTCATACTGTTTATTCCGCCGCGCTCATTAGCGGTTGCCAGTGCTTTGTCATATTCCAGCAAGGCAAGATAGCGGCATACCTTGTAGCCCAGGAAAGTTCTGCGTGCGGCAGCATCGGTGAGGTTTTCGGAATATTCTTTGAAAACTCTTTCGCTGCGGGCAAATACATCTGAATCCATATAAACACGCTGCCAGCGGTAGTTGCCGTGATATTTGGCTATATCTGCCAATGCCTGATAGCCGCAATATTGCACTTTAGCGTCGCGGCGGGAACAATCCAGTGCTTCGATCGCCAGCATCTTGATCAATTCAAGCGATCCGCACCAACGGGGGAGCAATCCCCAAATCAAATTGTTCCACCCGGCTTCATTGGTTGAATCATACCAGACAAGTTCTTTAAAAACTTTGATCATTTCTTTTTGGGAACCGCCGCCCATTTCAACCGTAATCAACCGGATGTGCGCACTTATCCGGTCAGGAAACAATTCAATGGCTTTATAAAAGTGTTTACGGGCCTTTTCAAGATTTTTACCGAAGCCGCTCCATCCATCTTGAGAAACGGTGTCGCCCCAGCCGCCGCCCCGGCTTTCCCATGCCCAGGCAATGGCGGCTCTGCCTTGGATCATCTCCCGGAACCACGGGTCGATTTTATCGGCATGAGGTTTTAATTTCTGCTCAAAACGCCCCCAATAGCGGCTGCCGCAATGACTGCTTAAAGACAAACTGCTGTAAAGCCAGGTATAAATCTGACTGTTGATGTATTTGCCGGAAAGGACGGTGTTTTCAATATTTTCCACCATCATTTGCTCATAATGCTTATATTCCGATTGAGTTTTCTTATAACATCCGCGTTCCAATTTGATCAATTCATAACGCAACAAATCTCCGGATGGCAGCTTGCGGATAAGTTGCCGCAAGGCATTTCTGGCTTCTGCGTTTTTTCCGGCATAAAACAGTTTTACAATTCTTGCCGCCTCTCGCCACGAATCGGAAGCTACACTTGTTTCAGGCTGTAGAATATTCAAATTTTTACTGCCGAAATAATACCATTTTATAAACAGCTGAATATCTTCTGGATTGCTTTTCGGGTAGAATTGAGTCAGTTCAGCTATATAGGTATTCACGCGTTCATTGATCGATTCACGCACGGTCTTGCGGTTTTCCCAATTCTGAAACATTCCCTTGAAAGGATTGTAAACTTCCGGCTTACGCAAGAGATAGCTTGGGATTTGCGGTTCAGCCCGCCGTACAAAAGGAGAAGGTTCGATTGCAAAAATAATCGTGAAATAAGACAAAACACAGAAAAGAGAGAGAACACGCAATATCATAATATAACCTCCATAAGTTATTCAGATACCCTTCAAGGTTAATGTACTGCTGCAATGAAAATATTTCAAGTTTCAACAAAGTTTTTTTCAGTTTTTAGTGTCTTATTACACTTTTATGACAATAAAAAAGTGCTGAATGGTTTTATCCCTTTTCAGCACTCTTTTTTTGCAGAAAAAATATTTTACATTATATTTCTTCGAGTTCTATTTGTATGGCGAAGTTTACTGTTTCGCCGGGTTCTATCATTCGCAGCATGCCATTTTCGGCGTTGGCTTTCTGACCTATCGGGTAGCAGTTGCCCGGTTCCAGACCGGTTACATATTCGCCCTCGCCCATCTGCTTCCACTGGTTGAGTACCGGCAGTGTAGTCGGATCGTATGCCATGGTCACTTTCATTCCGGCAGTTTTGTTGACTATGCTAATCCGGGCAAAGCCGTCTTTATCGGCGGGGATCTCGTGATAGAACAGCTCTTCGGCGTAGCCGTGAATCGGTGCGGTAAGTTTTGCCCAATCGGCTATATCTTTGGCAGAACGCTCATCTTTGGGCGTAACTTTATGCTCAACCGCTTCCAGATATGCACCTTCATCCACTGCCGGATAACCGAAATTGCAATGATACAACATCATCAGCGGCACCGGGGCAAAGCCCTGATTTTCCACGCTGTCAACAACTTCTATAACATTTTTACCGTAAGCGGTTTTGATTTGGCGGCGGATTTCCAGTTTTTCGCCGAAAACCATGGTGTGATGCATGGTTCCCGCTACGCTCAAAAGATAATCTTCACCCGCCCAGCAACGTTCGATTTTCACATCTTCCGCCGCCAGATGTGATGCTCTGCCGTGCAGACTGTGCCCATCTTCCGGGCCGCCGACATTCAGCAGACCGGCTGTTGTCAGCAGTCCGCCGGGCCAGCTCCGGAGCCACATGATGTTTTCCGGCTCATAAGCATTGGGATTGACCACGCCGTTGGGGGCAAGCCATGCAAGGCTTTTGCCGTTGAATTTGGCTGAATAAATATCGCAACAGCGATCCAGCATCACCGTAAAAGTCAAACCGGAACCGTTATCGACTTCCGCCAACCGGACATCTTTGCCTCTGCCGTCGGCAAGTACCACATTGCGGATGTTGGCTATCTGTTCCATGTTGCCGACCCGCTGACGCAAAAAAGTTTTCTTATCCATAGATCAATCCTTTCATTTACGGTAACGCTCTGCAAGTTTTTTCAATGCCGCCAGCTGTTTATCCGAAAGTTTTCTGCCGTTGCCGAACTGTTCTGCCAGCGAGCTGTAAAACGCTTTATCGTCAAAAGTGCGTCTGCCGCGGCGTTCCGGCGGATTCCAGTTGGTAACTTTGGAAAGTTCTTCAAGCAGTGCGGCGGTATCGTCCTGACTTATTGCATTTTCGGCATTTTCGGCGGCGATCTCGCTTTCTTCCGGCAGGTTCAATGCTTTGGCAACAGTGGCGTAATCGCTGATCTCATCCCGGTAACGCAAGGCTATTCTGCCCAGAGCTTCGAGCTGTTTTTCGCTCAAAAGTTTACCGGTTTCGGCCTGCTTACGCAACGAATCAAAGAACTTTTTATCGTCATACGTTCTGCCGCGGCGGACTACCGGCTCGGCGAATTTCACCGTGTCAAATGCTTTGAAAATATTTATCAATGCCGAAGTATCCACGCCCCTTTCGGCGGCCTCGGCTTTCTGCACCGCTTTAGCTTCTGCCCTGGCGTATGCTTCGGCAAGAGCATCGGCAAAACCGCCCTGCTCTGCCATTGCCTGCAAACCGGGTATCTGATCCTGATAATTGACTGCCAGATCCAGCAGTGCATTGAACTGCTTTTCGGTCAGCTTGGACTGTTTGGCAAGTTTTCCGGCTACTGAATTGAAGAATTTACTGTCATCGCGGACATAACGGCCGGATCGCTTTGCCGGAGCAAAGGTGATCTTCTGCATGGCTTCTGCCAATGCGGCAATACCTTCACCCTCCACGGCTCCGTAGTTTTTGGCACTTTCCAGCCACGACTGGAATTTTCCGTAAAAATCCGTCATCATAACCGTCCATTTGAGGGTACCGGCTTCGACTTCGTCCAATTCTGTTTCCATAAGCGATGTAAATTTTACATCGAAAAGTTCCGGCAGCATCTGCACCAGAAAATCCGTAACTTTGCATCCCAATTCCGTCGGAGCGAGTTTGTTCTGGACTTTGGTTGTATATTGACGGTTCTGGATCGTCTGCAGGATCGTGGCGTAGGTCGAAGGTCTGCCGATACCGTTTTCTTCCAGCTCCTTGATCAAAGTCGCTTCGGTAAATCTGGCAGGCGGCTCGGTAAACTTCTGCTCTTTTATTGCTTCAAGAATATTGCAGTTCTCGCCATTCTGCAAGCAGGCAAGTGCCCCGGAAGAATCTATTGCCGTATTTTCATCGGTATTTACTTCACTGCTTTGCGGCATGCCCAGCACCTGCATGTAACCGGGGAAGATCACACTGCTTGCCGAAGCTCGGAACTCATAATTTTTATTGTCACTGCCGTCAACCGCCACAAAAGCATCAGTCTGGGCAAATTCCGCTTTTGTCATCTGACTGGCAACAAAGCGTTTCCAGATAAGTGTATAAAGTTTAAGCTGCGAACTGTCCAGAAAATCTTTGAGCGACTCCGGAGTACGGCTTACATCGGTCGGACGGATCGCTTCGTGAGCTTCCTGGGCTCCGCTTTTGCTCTTGAAAAAGTTGGGTTTTTCCGGCACAAACTCCGCACCGTAATTATTACGGATAAACTCTGCGGCGGCACTGCGGGCTTCGGCGGCAATATTTACCGAGTCAGTACGCATGTAGGTGATCAAACCGACTGCCCCGCGGCTGCCGAGTTCCACACCTTCGTACAACGCCTGTGCCACCCGCATGGTGCCTGATGCCGAAAAACGCAAAACCTGATTGGCGGTCTGCTGTAACGTACTGGTGGTAAACGGCGGAGGTGCATTGCGGAACCGGCGGCTCTTTTCCACATTTGCCACCCGGCATAATGTATTGTTCAATATTGCCTCCAGAGCGGCGGCGGCTTCTCCGGCATTGCTTACCTTGAAAGTCCTGCCGTCTATTCTGGCCAGTTTGGCAACGAATTCCACACCGTTATCTGAAACCAGTTTAAGTTTGAACACCCAGTATTCTTCCGGCTCAAACGCCTGAATTTCACGCTCGCGTTCCACGATCAACCGCAAAGCCACACTCTGCACACGACCGGCACTGGAACCTTTTGCCACCCGGCTCCAGAGCAAAGGACTGATGCGGTAGCCGACCAGACGGTCAAGCACCCGGCGTGCCTGCTGGGCATCCACAAGATCCATATTCACCGCACCGTGATTTTCCAATGCACGCAAGATGGCACTGCGGGTGATTTCGTGGAAAGTTACGCGTTTGAAATCGCCTTTGAAATCATTTTTCAAAACTTCCTGTAAATGCCATGCAATAGCCTCCCCTTCCCGGTCAGGGTCGGGAGCCAGATAGATTTCGTCAGCTTTTCTGGCGGCGGTTTTGAGGTCGCTTACGATCTTGCCGCTGCGGCCTGCCGCCACATATTGCGGCATAAAACCGTTGTCAATATCCACGCCAAGTTCACGCTCCGGCAGATCCCGGATATGCCCCATCGAAGCCATAATACTGAAATCATCGCCAACCATCCGGGTGATAGTCCGGGCTTTGGTCGGAGACTCTACGATCAAAAGTTTTTTAGCTTTAGCTGCCATAAATAACCTCATTATAAATCCTGTGCGTTTCCGCGGCTGTACACATACACGCACACACATATACACACACATATTATGAAATACCTTAATGCACAAAAGTGGGGTTTGTCAAGTAAAAATGCAAAAAAAAATGCACTTTTTATGAAAAAAAGCGTTTTTTTCCCCCTCCGGAATTGAAATCTACCTTTTTGTTGTTATAGTAATAAGGTGTGTGTTTACGACACTGAACATTAACAATAAAATAGAAAGGCTCTGTCGGATCATGGCTAAAAAAGCTGATATCGGATTGGTCGGTCTCGCTGTAATGGGCGAAAACCTCGTACTCAACATGGAAAGCAAAGGTTTTACCGTTGCTGTTTACAACCGTACTGTGGAAAAAGTTGACAACTTTGTCAATGGCCGCGGTGCCGGTAAAAACTTCATCGGCTGCAAAAGCATTGATGAACTTATCGAAAACGTAGCTGCCCCCCGCAAGATCATGCTCATGGTCAAAGCCGGTAAGCCGGTCGATGACTTTATTGATATGATCGCCCCCAAACTGGAAAAGGGCGACATTCTTATCGACGGCGGCAACAGCCACTTCCCGGATACCGTCCGCCGCACCAGGAAACTTGAAGAAATGGGTCTGCGTTACATCGGCACCGGTGTTTCCGGCGGCGAAGAAGGTGCTTTGCTCGGTCCTTCTATGATGCCCGGCGGTTCCACCACTGCATGGCCGGAAGTCAAACCGATCTTCCAGGCTATCTGTGCCAAAGTTGAAGACGGCAGCCCCTGCTGCGAATGGGTCGGTGCCGACGGTGCCGGTCATTTCGTCAAAATGGTTCACAACGGTATTGAATACGGCGATATGGAAATGATCTGCGAAGCCTACAACATGATGAAGAATGTTCTGGGCATGAGTGCAGCAGAAATGCACGAAGTATTCAAAGAATGGAACGCCGGTGAACTCGACAGCTACCTCATCGAAATCACCCAGGCCATTCTCAAGACCGTCGATCCCGAAACCGGCAAACCCGTTGTGGATGTGATCCTCGATACCGCCGGTCAGAAGGGTACCGGCAAGTGGACAAGCGAAAGTGCATTGGATCTCGGTGCCCCGGCTCCGACCATTGCCGAAGCAGTGTTTGCCCGCTGCCTCTCCGCTATTAAAGAAGAACGCGTGGCTGCCAGCAAAGTGCTGACCGGTCCTGCTATCAACTTTACCGGCGACAAGAAAGAATTCATCGAAGATATCCGCAAGGCTCTCTACGCCTCCAAGATCTGCAGCTACGCCCAGGGCTACCAGCTCATGAAGCTCGCAGCCAAAGAGTATAACTGGGATCTCAACTACGGCGAAATCGCTCTGATGTGGCGCGGCGGTTGTATCATCCGTGCCCGCTTCCTCGGCGACATCAAAAAAGCCTTCGACAAGAACCCGGCTCTCGCCAATCTGCTTATGGACGACTTCTTCAAGAAGGTCATCGACGATTGTCAGGCCTCCTGGAGAAAAGTTGTTGCCCAGGCCGCTCTTTCCGGCGTACCGGTTCCGGCATTCAGCAGTGCATTGAACTACTACGATGCTTATCGTTCCGAAGTTCTGCCCGCCAATTTGCTTCAGGCCCAGCGCGACTACTTTGGTGCTCACACCTACGAACGCGTTGACCGTGCCCGCGGCGAGTTCTTCCACACTGCCTGGACTGAACACTCCGGCAACACCACCAGCACCACTTACATTGCGTAATTGGCAAGCAATTCATGGAGCGTGACCGTATGAAAAAGCCTTTCCGGAGTTTTGCATTGCTTGCATCGGTACTGTCGGCGACAGTATTGATGACGGGTTGTGCAACGCCGGAAATGCCATCAGACATCACGCTCGATGAGTTGGAACTGAAAATGGCACAGGCGATGGATCCGGCAGGAAAATACCGGAACGCCTATGCCTATTTTCAGCGGCAGAACATTGAAGAAGAAGGATTGTTCACTACCAATTATCAGTTGGTGGAAGTAAAATTCCAGCGTCCAGACAAATTCAAGTTCAGCTATTTTGAAAAAAACATGCCGGTTACTGAAATATTGAGTATCGGCCCCAAGGCGTGGTTTATCGACCACAAAAATAACACTGTAAGCGAAATCACCGGTACAGCACTGGATAAAGTAAAAGTAATGCTGGCACTGGGGCACCCTGATACTGACTACGACAAACTTTTCAGTAAAGTCGATATCTTCCTTGCCCGGCAGTCCGGCCGTGATTGCTACAAGCTCGTCTGCCAGCCGGCTCTTGAAAATTCCAATCCCATCATAATATATGTGGATAAAGAAAAATATCTGCCAATACGCATGGAACTGACGATCAAAACCGCTGACGGCGAAAAAAATGCAATCAGCCGGATCGAAAAATATCAGGAATTCGATCAGGTGAAAGTTCCGTCGCTGACCAAAGTCGAAGAAGGCTGGAAAGAATACCTTACCCGGGTAGTGGATTATCAGCTCAATTCTCATTTCAAAGAAAATGAATTCAAACTGCCGGCCTTTGACCCGGTTTTGCTGGAAAACAAAAAACGGCGGTTGGAAAGACTCCGTTAAACGGTTCATTCTGCAAGCAGAATTTTGTTATATTACCGGTTAAGAAATATGTTTATACTCTGCACGGTTCAAACCGATAACATGTTTGCCCAAATCTTTTCATCGCCATCTTCATTTTTTCTGATGGCGGTTATTGTATTGTGTGTACTTCAAACAGCGGCGTTGGCAGTTTTATTTTCGGCTTTCAGAAAGCGGAAACACCGGCAGGATGACTTATCGCGGAATTTGCAATTACTGAAAAATCAGGCAGCAGAAATGGATTTTCTGCTCAAATATATTGCCGACCTCGGCAAAATCACTTATATTTCGGGCAGGATGTATGCAGAAACTCCCGAAGCGGATCCGTTGTTCAAATTTATTCTCCACCGCAGTGAATCCCTGCTGCCGGAAGATAAAGAGGAATATTTAAATCAATACCGTAAATTTTTTTCCGGCCAAGTCAGGAGCTTTTCATTCAATTACTCCGTGCCGGTGAACGGCAGACTCAAACAGTTATGCGACTATGCAAGTTTTTCTGATTTGCCGGAAAGTACAGCCGGCAGCTTTGCAATCGCCACTGTAGATATAAGTGAATTAGCTAAACACACCAGCGAATTAGCCAATACCGATACACTTCTGACCGCTATCTTTGACAATTTACCCGGCTATATTGTCATGAAAAATATCTCCAGCGACTTTGCCTATCTGCGATGCAACAATGCGTTCAGTTCACTGTTGCAAATGCATCCTTCAGAGGTTGCCGGCAAGACTGACTTTGACTTGTTCCCCCCGGCTCTTGCCCGGCGTATCAGATTTTTTGATATGCAAATAGCGGCAAATCACAGCATTGCCGACAATCAATGGTTCTTTACAACACCGAATGGCAAAGAACACGCCATGCGTTTTATTTCCCGCCCGCTGAAACGGCCGGACGGGTCAGAAATAATTATCGGGTTCGGCATTGATACCACCCGTCAGGATCGTCTGGTCGGCAAACTGCGCAGACGCAACAAAGAATTACGGTTGCTGCTTGCCGGGAATAATAATTACAGCATGTTGCTCGACAGCAGTTTGCATCTGGCATGTGCCACCCCGGCAATGCAAAGATCGTTTCCGCCGGAACTGCAGGAAACGGACTCGCCGCCAACCTGCAGAGATATTTGTTCCTGCAATATAACTGACAGTACCTTATGTCCGGCACAACAGGCAGTTGCCTCCGGCAAAACTCATTGGTGCAAATATGCAAAAATCACCGATCGCATATTGTCTGTAAAACCACTGCTCAACGAAAATAATTCAACAACATATCTGGCAGTAAGCATTGCTGACGATTCAGAAACTTTGGAGGCAGAGAATATTGATGTTTAAAATATTTTCCACACTTTTCACCATAATTGCGGCAATGCTTCAACTGCCGGCACAATATATACCCAACTCGCGTTATGCCGGTAAACTCGACCCGACTCCGGTAAAAATGCCGAAAAAACATCCATCGCCCAAGCGGGAATTGCGTGGAGTCTGGGTGGCAACGATCTTTAATCTGGATTATCAGCGTCCGGACAATGTCAATGAGTTCAAGAGTTTTTACCGCAATATGTGCAAACGCCTTGCCGAACATAAATTCAATGCCGTATTTTTTCAGGTGCGTCCCTCCAATGATGCGTTTTACCGCTCCAAACTCAACCCATGGTCAAGATTCCTTTCCGGCAAAGAAGGTGTGCCGCTTGCCGGAGATAAAAACTTTGATCCGCTGACATTCATGATAAGCGAAGCCCACCGGCATGGTTTGGAGTTCCACGCCTGGCTGAACCCCTACCGGGTGATCGGGGCGACAAAATCAAGCAAGCACCAGTATCTGAAAACGCTTGCACCCAATAACTTTGCCCGTAAATACCCGCATCTGGTAATGGATGTCATCCGGAAAGACAAACAGCACGCTCTGGTGCTGAACCCCGGCGAAAAACAGGTGCGGAACTTTGTAACAGCCACGGTTATGGAAATTGTCAGCAACTACAATGTTGACAGTATCCATTTTGACGATTACTTTTATCCGGACAACGCCCCGGCGAATGTTGACCGGGCAACTTATCTCAAAAACAATCCGCGTAAATTGAGTCAGGATGACTGGCGGCGGAACAATGTTACAACTTTGATACACAATATAAACAGCCAGATAAAAAGTTTCAACCGCCGCAGCAAGCGTAATGTCCGCTTCGGAGTAAGTCCTTTCGGAATCTGGCGTAACAACAATCATACACTGCTCGGTTCGATGAGCCGCGGGGCAGAAAGTTACACCTGGCAGTATGCTGATACCCGTTTGTGGATAAAGCATAAAATGATAGATTATATCGTTCCGCAGATCTATTGGCACTTCAACCACGATACCGCACCTTACGCGGCCCTGACCGACTGGTGGTGCAAAACGGTTCAAAACAGCGGAGTAGATCTCTATATCGGTCAGGCGGCATATCAGCTCGGACAGAAAAACTGGGATTGCAACCAGCTTTATTATCAACTGCTCTACAATCGGAGCAAACCGCAGATCAAGGGGTCGATAATATTCTCATACCGCAACCTTGCAACACCGGAAAACCGGACAATGGAGCAAGGAGCAAGACAAATGCTCAAACACTTCTGGAAATAAAAACGCCGGTGGTATATCCGGTGGTATATATTGCTGAATATTTTCAGAGGTAATTATCAAAAATCATTCAAAACAAAAGCTAAAGAACAAGGCCGCGTTTCTTTTGCCGGGCGAAGTTTATACCTTTGATGCTTTTTGAGAAGTTTTGAAATCACCTCCTGATAAAAAACTGTAAAAAACTGCATAAAAAGCCGAAAAGTATCGCTTAAAAACTTGAATATCAGGTAATATACTGTTATATTAGGACAAATTGTTTTTTAAGCGGGTGGAACTTTATTTATGAAGTTTATGAAAAGATTATTGCCGGTGTTGGCTTTTATCGTTTTTGTTTTTCCTTTGACGGCAAAAGAAAAGCAATATGATGATAATGATATAAAGCGGATTTTATATCTCAAAAAACCGGCAGCATCATCGCCGGTACGCTATGTGGTGCTGGACAAAATACTTAACAGCAAACAGCTTGAATGTATTTATCTCGGAACCCAGCAGACTCTCACGGTCAGCACATCCAATGTTGTACCGATGATGTTTTACGAAGACAGCAGTAATTTTATGATCACCCAATATGCTCTCTACGGCATATTTACCCGCCAAAAACCCAATCTGCCTCTGGGACTGGCAAAAATCAACAACGACAACACCGGACGGGTCACTGCTTTAAGCAATTTTGCCACGGCAATAAGAGATATTCAAAACAATATATCGCACATACGCAAGAATTTTCCGCCCAATTCCAACGATCAGGCCAACGCTCTTGCCGATCTTATCAGCAAAGATAAAACGCTCTCGCTGATAAAACAGGCCGCCAGCTCCGGAGACTGGGTGTTGGCTCTGACTCTTTTTGACAATTACAAAACCGATGTCATTCAGCTTTATACCCGGTATTTTGCCAACATGCCGGATGTCATCAAAGAAGCTCAATTAAATTGTGCTGATTGCGAAAATGAACTTTTGCTGAACTTTGCCAACAAACTTCAGCAGTCCAATATGCGGCGTACTCTCTTTTTGCAAATCTACCCGCAGGCCCGCGGGCTCTGGAGTCAATCGCCGCCCAGCAGCTATGAACAGTTGAGAAATGTCTTTATCCGCAGTATGAATTCATATCATAAACTGGATAAAATATCACGGATATTCACCCCCCAGGACTGGGGTTCAGCCATGCTCGATTCGCTGTTGCTTCTGGAAGGCAGCAGGTGTGCGGCTGATCTGGAACGCGAATTTGACGATGAGATGCGGCGTCTGAAAAAACGGTCAGGACGCCCTTGATAATATGGAGTAAAAAATGAGCAAGTATTATATTTATACCGATGGAGTGGTAAGAGGGCCGTTCAAGTTGGAAAATATCGCAATGATGCTTTCTGACGGCAGAGTGGATTTATCCACGCCACTATCCACCGGCAAGGGTACGCCATGGCAGACAATAGCCGAACGCAACGAAATAATTGCCGCCCGGGATCAACAACTTGATGAAAAAAATAATGCAGCTGTTCCGGAGCAGAAACCACGGGGCAGAACCATATTTTACTGTCCCCATTGCAACCAGAAATATGCCGGCGACGCTTCATGGCTGAACAAGGATATCGTCTGTATAAACTGCAACGGTATATTTGTTGCCGGGAACAGTTCTCCGGAACAGGAAGAAATATCTTTCCGGGATGAAAAAAGCGAAGAAGCATTTGACTGGGCTAATTGCGACGGCAATGTGATCTGCCCGCACTGCTGGCAGCATTTCAACAGCGAACAGCTCATTTACATAGCCAGCCATCCGTCGCTGATGGGCGACAAAGTTCTGGGAGCAAATGCCATGAAGCGTTTCGCCCCCAACAAATTCAACGCTCTGGGACAAGCTCTTGACGAAATGGGTATGGTGTGTACCGATGTAGCATGTCCGCGTTGTCGCTTGAAAATTCCGCTTACAGTAATCGACGAAAAAAACTTTTATTTTTCACTGGTCGGGGCTCCTTCCAGCGGGAAGTCATACTATCTGGCAACTTTGCTGAACATATTGCGTCGTTCTTTTGCCAATGATTTTGCCTGTACTTTGCTGGATGTGGATCCGGAGCTGAACCGGGTGCTGGACAGTTACGAAGAAACTATTTTCCATGCATCCCGCCGCAACGAAGTGGCTGTTCTGCCCAAAACCCAGCAGACCGGTGATGATTTTGTCAATGTTGTGGAATTGGATAATATACCGGTACATCTGCCCAAACCATTTGTTTATGAGCTTAAATATCTTTCAAGTTCCGAAGGCAGAGAAGACTGCAATATAATCTTTTACGACAATGCCGGAGAACAGTTTGAGCCGGGTGCTGATAATATCAGCAATCCGGGAACGCGGCATCTGGCGTGTTCCGACGGTATCATCTTTATCTTTGACCCGCTGAACGATGCTCTTATGCGAAGCAAGTGCAACCCCGACGAACCGCAGTTGCAAACGGATGAACATGTTTACGAACAAGCAAAACTGCTCTCGGAAATGATCGCCCGCATCCGCCGTCACCGCAATATCGGTGCGGATGCCAAATGCAATATACCGCTGGTGATCGCCGCCGGTAAATTCGATGCCTGGAAAGATTTGCTTGATCTGCCGCTGGAAAAATATGAGATGCTTGAGCGACTGCCCGGTAAACTTTCGGCTTTATGGTGTAAAAACACGGTTATGGATGTATCGTTTGCCATGCGTGAGATCATGCTTGAATATGTACCGGAACTGGTCAATACCGCAGAAGGCTTCTTTGAAAATGTTATCTTTGTGCCGTTCAGCAGTTTCGGCTGTCTGGCAAGTTCGTCGGACTCCGGGCAGCTGGGGGTGGTGCCGGAAAAAGTCAAACCGGTCTGGGCGGAACAGCCATTCTTTGCCCTGCTGGCGGAAAATGACCTTATTGATATAGCCCCCACTCCTGGTGCAAACGAAAGCATTGAGGTAAAAATCATTGATAACTTTATCCTGTTTGACCATCCGGCAGACGGTCATCAGGTGCGTTTGCCAGCCAATTATGCCGGAACAGTCATAACCATTAATGGCAAGAGCTATCAGATGCCGCAAATGGTAGAAAATAATGCAAAAGATTTTTTCAATGGAGAAAAAAAATCTGATAACGATCTTTGGAATTGAATCTGATCCATGTACGAACTTATTTACACCTCGGTACCTAAAGGCTTGATTCCCGGTCGTTCGGGATTTGCGACGGTGGCAATGTCAGAAGGCATGCCGCCCAATCTGATCGTGCCGTTGGAAAATTTAAGTGGGTATAATTTTACGCTCCGCGATGGTAATTTTCTGCCGATACTGAATCCGCCATGCTGTTACTATATAAAAATGCGTTACGGTAATCAGCAACTGCATGTGGCTGGCAGAGTTGCCCCCAATGGACTGGATTACAGCAAACGCAACAATAAAATAGCTCATCAGTTGCTGTTTGAATCTGCTGAAGAACTTGAGAATCTCGCCGGCGGCGTGGGTGGATTGTTCTTCCAGGCAGGAGTTTTCCGCAGTGAATATACAGAAGAACCCGCCATGCTTCCTTTCCGCAAAGTACCGATTTGTATGCAAACAGGTCAACTGCCGGCAAAAAACTGGGCCGAAATGGCCGGTCATGCCGGTTTTGCGGCATACGCGGCAGAACGCTTCCGCAAAAATCCGGATAAACCGCTGTATTTGATTTATCAGCCGGGAACGCCGACAGATAAACTTTTGACTCTGGTAATGGAAGTTTCGGCACTTTTAAACGAAAGATTACGCAATTACTTTACTTTCAGCACCTATTTCGGCAGTTGTGCGGCATCGGTGGATTGTTTTCTGCGTATGATACCGGATTTTTCGCCATTGGTGAACAATCTGCGGAGATTCCATAAAAAAGATGTTATCGAGCTGGGGCAGGAAAACGAATTGCCGCTGCCTGATAATTATTCAGATATTTACGAATACGCCTGTACCGGCAGAAAACCAGATTTGATAAAGCCCCGTGAACAGGAAGAATCGCTTACTCAACATACCATACAAATCCTTGCAGACAGCGGCTTGCCGCCGGAACCGGTCAGAGAGTTGCTGAATGAAGCTCCGGCAATAACCGTGCCGCCGCCGCCACCGGTGAATTACCGTAAATTTGTTTTTGCAGGAGCGGTCGCAGTAATTATTGCGGCTGTATGCAGTCTGCTACTGTATGATATACCCAATAAAACCCAAGTGCCCCCCCACATGCCCGGCAAAGTTGTGTCAACAGCTCCCCAACCCACCCTGCAACCGGTTCCTGAAGCCCAAACTGAACCGGTTGCACCTCCGGCAAACCGGCAGACAACACCGGTAAAAGATGATATGCCAACGCCCGGAACGGCTGTCAAACCGGTTCCGGCAGCAGTAAAAACTCCGGTCGTAAAACCATCACGCCAACAACATGCAGGAGATTTGTTCAGCAGTACAACATTGCGTTCAACTGCAAAAAAAATGCCCGGAGTTCCTGCTCTTGAACTCTTTATGGAATTCCATCAGGGAACTGTTGCGGATAAAAACAGCAATAACAGTTCCATAAGAATAAATCTGCCGGAGTTTCTGCATGGCAGCAGTGAAATCTACCCGGTCATGGAGCGTATAGGAACAAGTCAGATCGACAACAGTAAATTTGTCTGCAAAGGTTCTGTTTCAGGCGAAGTCTATGTGCGGGCCGCAAAAGGGGGGGCTCTCCCGCTGAAGCCGCTTGCCGGCGAGATCATGGATGTGCCGCACCTTATGATAAAACTTGCAGCAGATAAAAAATCATTGCAGATAATGAAATATACCGGCGGTCAATCAGTTTGCATCATGCCGCAAGCGGCATACATCAAACAAATCTACTTCCGGAAGCAGGATAAAGTTTATCTGTGGGACAATAAATTTTCCCCGCAGTATATTGCCATGATAAAACCGGGGAAGCTGGTTTTATCTCCCCGGGGATCAATATCATATACGCCATCAATTTTAGAGAAAAAACTGACGGATTGGTATCTTATTCAAACCAGATTCGGCAAATGTTCCAAAGCTACTTTTCTCGGCAAACCATTCAGTATTCAGGAATGGAACTCGGCAGTAAAAGAATATAATGCTGTATATGCACAAGATTTACAGCTGAAAAAACAGATTGCAAAAATGGCAATACCCCCAACCCCGCCCCGTACCGGAGATGATATACAAAAAATGCTCAAAGATCTGCACAAACTATCAGACGCAGGCGATTTTGCAACTTTTACAACCGAGTTTAACAAGTTTATAAAAAGTCTTTTCAATCCGGAAGAAAAAAATCTGATAAAAGCCAATATACTGAATAAGCAAACCGAAATAATGTGTTCAAGCCTGAAGAATCAAATGCTGGATAAAAATAAACGCATACAACTTGAAAAACTCAAACATATATGGCTTGCAAAAATCAGGAAGTTGCAAAAGTTTCATGATTTACAGAAAAATATTGCCGCTAACAGTAAAAAACTTGCATCAGCACGGGAGAATTTAAAAATTTCAGGCGAAAGTATAAAATCTCAAGCCTCTCAAGTTCATACAGATATTGAAAAATTGCTGTTGAAAATGATGACGGTAACTGGAATGACAAACTGGCAACTTGCCCCGGATGTAATAACTGATGCAGAAATAAATGAATTAAGCAAGGCTGTTACAGGTAAAATAAATTTTGAACCGGTTATAATCTTGGAGAATAAATAATGAGCAAAATAGATGATGCACTTTTTGAAATAAAGCAATATCTTGCCGGTAATGACCACAGCGATAATCCCTCGATCCGCCAAGCGGCACAAGTCTATTCACAAGCCTGCCGGGAAATCAACGAAAAACTGTCAGAGTGCCGTCAGCTTATAGCACGCGGCTTGCTGATCGATGCCCGGAAACTGGATGCAGAAATGCAACCGAGTTTGAGCGAAAGAGCCGAAAAACTCATTCTGGCACCGTCAATGTTCAATCATTATCAGGAGCTGTGCAGACTTTATGGCTACCCCACAGCTCCGGATATTGACCGTTCTGCCTTATCTGAACTGAATCAGACTCCGGGCGGCAAAGAAGAAATTCTCAAAGAACTGATTCTGCGTTGGCGTAAAACCGCCCGAACCGGCACCAATCCGGATAAGATGAAATTATTACGGGCGATCATCAGCAATGCACCATCAGATGACCAGATATGGAGGACAAATCTCGCCAGCGTGGAACGGCAATGGATCAGTGATCTGCAGAAGGAAGCCGATAAAGCAATACGCGAAAATACCGGTGAAAAACTCGTTCAGATCTACATGGCACTGACCGATCCGCAGTTGCTGAAACCGGTTCCGGCAGCATCGCTGAAAAAGCTTCAGCCTTATGTAAGAAAATACCAGCAGCAAATGCTTGAGCGTGATTTGGAAAAGAAACGCAACGACCTCTTCTCTGCCTACAGCTCACAGAATTTTGATCTTATATCGGAGCGGATGCGTGAATATGATATGCTTATAACCAATCCGCTTTACACCGCCGATGCTGAAGCCGAACAGGCCGTTGCGGAAGTACGCAGTTACTTGCAGGAAGAAACTGCCAGACGCAATACCGAGCGTTTTCATGCCGATAAACTTGCCGAGTTGATTCATTTACTGGATACTCACGGCGATTATACGCTTATTGAAAATATTTATGTATCGCTGCAAAAAACCGATATTCCGCTGGATAAACGCCTGACCCAGCGGGTGATGAACCGGCGTGAAGAATATATTCTTGAAAACAGCCGTAAACATACCCGCAAAGTTATTTACAGTATATTGGGAGCAATGATAATTCTGCTGTTGGCGGCAGGTACCTTCCACATAGTGCAGAGTACCCGGACATTTTTCAGCTACCAGAAATCAATGCAGAATCTGCTTGCCAATGGCAATTACCCGGGAGTGGTGAAACTCCATGAGGAGATAAAGAAGAAAAGCCCCATTCTCCTTCAGTTCGGCAATCTGACCGCATTGCGGATGGAAGCCGAAAAAGCCGCCGCCGCCCGCAATGACCTCGAACAGCAGGTCAACAATCTCCTTTCCAGTGCCGAACAACAGCTCAAAAGTCGTAACCCGCTGTTGCCGGAACTCAAAAACATACAAAAATCATTGCAGGAACTGGATGTAAAAAATCTGCCGTCAGAACTGGCTGACCGTCAGCAGAAAATAAATTTTGCCATCCGCCGTTTGGAATTTGATACCCAGCAGAAACTGGATCAGGAATACATAGCTCATCACCAGAAATGTCTTGCCGAACTTGCCGGCTGCCAGGCAATGCTTGTTAATAAAGATATTTCGCTGACCACGGTGCAGAATCGCATAATAAAAACAATGAATTTTATGCAGGAGCTTGCCGTAAACTCCCCTAAAGTAACCGAAAATATCCGTAAATCCCGCAATGCATTGGTTCAGCAGCAGGGCAAAGCTCTTTTGAACGAGCTTAAAAACATCGACTATCGTCGTCAGTTGCTGGAAGCTCTTTATATGCCGAAAAACTTTGCCCAGTATTGCGACGCTCTCAAAAAGCTCCCGGTAGATGCACCTGATCTTGCCACCGGTATATGGCGAAATGCTCTTAATAACATCCATGCAACTCAATCGTTGGCGGCGGGTTCCGGTCTGACGATATACAACAGTCATGCCGAGTTGGAAAAAGTTCTTCATGAACAGCCGGTCAATATCTCCAATAACTGTTTTATCCGGGATATAACCCGGTTGCTGCCGGATAAATATTTCAATATAAAATTTATTGATGCAGTCAACCAGCTCCGGCAGGATCTTTCAGCCTTGTATAATTGTTATGAATTGACTTTTGCCGATGGCGAAAATGTAAATTGGCATTTCTATTCGGCGGAAAAGCCGCAGGTGGATAAACGCCGTACATCCAAAATTCCCAAAGCGTTGGCAATAAGTGTAATGCTCTCGCCGGGAATGGAAGGCAAATTTCTGCCGCTTTTGATTGAAAAGAAAAAAGACGGCAAAATTATTTACAAACCCGGAGATTTCCGGGAGCTGCCGTTGCCGGAAACATTTGTTGAGCTTAAAAATGTCAAGATAACATCTTCGGTGTTCCCTAAATCCAGACAGTTCAATGTACTGGAAGATGTACTCCGTACTTTGAGTCGTTGTAAAACGCCTGCCCAGTTGCCCGTACTGCTCACAGAAGCAGTCAACAAAGTTCTCCATACCGAAAACATGAATATTTTCACCCGGGCATATATGTTGCGTCGGTTGCTGGAGATCTATGCATTAACATCGGATTTCCACCGTATGGCAACCAACGCTCCCGGACAGGAACTGGATGATATTGCCAAAAACCTTTACGCCAAGTGGTATCTGCCCTCGATTGAAGCAGAAAATCCGGACGCGGTAAAAAAACTGAAGTTGTTTTTCAAGAAATTTTCAATGGATCAGCTTGCATCTACCGCCAGAACCTCGTCAGACCTCTACCGTCTGGCTCTCAACCGCGGTCTCACCCCCGGCGGTATAGTTCTGAAAGTTGGCAATAATCAACAGCAGCTCCATTGGTTTTCCGGGATGGATGTGATAAATGAACTTTGGTTCTACACCAACGGAGGAAAGAGTAATCCATCTGCCGTCTGGATTGCGTTGGATAAAAACAAACATGTTGACAGCAAAAATAAAATGCTGGTAAATCATAATTTGAATTTAACGCACGGCACAGTGTTTTTTGTTCCGTTTGATGACCGCAACACAGCAGAACTTGCCCGGAAAACAAAAGCCGCCGCAACTGCGGATAAAGTAAGTGTTATTTCCTGGCCGGAGACCTGGCCCGTAAATAAACGCTGAAAGACACCAATGATGATAAAAAAATATTACATCCGTAAAAACAACATCATAACCGGTCCTTTTGAACGCCAAACCTTGATCGACATGCTGAATCAGGGGCGTTTGCAGTTGTCAGATTATGTTTCGACTGATAAAAATTTCTGGCAGTCGCCGCAAGACGCATTGAATTTGATCATCCCGGAAAAATCAACAGTCCCGCCCCCTCCCCCGCCAACCGATTACCGTAAAGCCCCGGCGGCACCGGTGCCACCGGCAGTGGAGATGTTACCAACTTACGCTGATGAAGAATTTGATGATTTTACGCACAAATTGAGTTTCGGGGATCTGCTTTTGCACATCATTGCTTCGCTGGGCAACGGTGGTGGTTATCTGCACAGACTTAATCAATACGGCAGTAATACAATGCTTTCTGCCGGAATAACTGCGGCAGTTTTCAGTTTGATTTTTGCTTCCTGCGGCAGTTTGCTGTTCGGCAGTTGCTACAATATATCCCAAATATCGCTTTGCATACGCACTTTGGTGGTCATACTGCTTGCCGGTGCATTGTTCTGGCTGGGCAACACCATACTGCGTTTGATAAGGTCGCCGGAAAAACAGAACAATGCTGCCGAGGCAGATTTTCTCTGTGCAATGTACGCAATGATGAATATGGGCGTTATAAGCGTAATCATCAGCGGTACAGTGTTTGCTTTCAACCGCCAACTGTTCAACATGACCATCGCCCAAATATGTACGGTTGTCGCAGTGGCATTACTGCCTTTGATATTCTTTTCCGTCAATACGATACTTGCATTGCGGATGAATTTTATGGGCAACTGCCAACTGAAACCGGGTATATCCTCGCTGTTGGCAATATTTGGATTTTATTCGGTAACAGTTTTAAGTGTATTATTGCTCTATGCGATTTACCGCATAGCATAAAAATTTTAACGGAATGAGGAAAAAAAATGAGATTATCTTACGCCCGCAACGATATTGAACGGCTCTGCGGCTTTAAAAGCAAAAAGCTCACCATGGTAAATTATGTATTTACTTTTATTATCGGATTACTTATGAGTATATTGTTTTACTCGCTGTTGATTCCGTTTTACGGCAAAGATATTACTTTGATCGACATGTTTTTCCATGGGGGGACAGCCAATCGTTCAAGTCTGCCGTATTACACGGTTTTTCTGACCTTCTGGTCGATAGCGATTCTGATCGTAAAAATGCTGAAATTGAAAAACCAGCGTAAGGCGTTTGAACTGGATATTCTGCCGGAAGACCCGAATTTTGTCTTATCGCCGCGTACAGCACGGGAAATTCTTGACCGTATTTATCTGCAAGTAGATCAGCCCAGCTGCTACGCGTTGCTTGACCGTATTGATATAGCATTGAGCAATCTGAAAAATCTGGGTAATATAACAGGAGTTTCCGAATGTCTTGCCGGTCAGGCAAGTAATGATGAAGATTATCTCTCCAACAGTTACACTATCCTCAACGGTTTTATCTGGGCAATTCCGGTGCTGGGTTTTATTGGTACAGTTATCGGTTTGTCCGATGCGGTGGGCGGCTTCGGTAAAGTAGTAGCAAAAGGTGCTGATATTGAAGAACTCAAAGCGGCACTGGGCGGCGTGACCAGCGGGCTTTCGGTTGCATTTGAAACCACATTGATCGCTCTTGTTCTGGCATTGATCGTACAGCTTTTTGCCAAGTTTGTCAACAATCAGGAAGAACTGTTCATGGATGAATGTGCCGATTACTGCAATCGCAATATTGTTGCTAAAATGAAAAATGTAAATCTTAACGCTGACGAAAATATCTGATAATATGGCACGCAAAGGCAACAACGAATCACCGATTTCGCTGTTTTCATTTCAGGATATAATCACATCCATCACCGGAATCATGTTTCTGGTGGTATTGTTGCTTATGCTTATGATGATAACCAGCCGCGTTCCAACCGCCAAAGACGCCAAAAGCAGCGAAAGCGTCAAGGAATTGCAAAAGGAATTAACCGAGCTGAAAAACAAATTGCAAACCCTCCGCGACAGTCAGAAACAGCTGGATAAAGAAATTGACCAACTGAAAAAACTTTCGTTGGAAGAACTCCAACGCAAGAAAGAAGAACTCAAAAAGATTCTGCAACCCGATCAGCTCAAGCTGGAAAATCTCACCCTTGCAGTTCAAACCAAAGATACTCAATACACACAAATCTTACAGGCTACTGAAGAACTTGCAAAGAGCATGGAACAACGCAAAAAAATAATTGCAGATTTACAGAAACAACTTAAAGAAATCACCGAAACTGTCAAAGCCAAAGAAGTTATTCAACAACAACGCAGACGGGTGATGAAGTATGTAGTCCACAACAGCACTGCCAAACACCCGGTGTTGGCGGAACTGGATAAAGACGGCATACGCTTTATGGATTGGAATTCGCAAAAAATCATCGACTTACGCCGCATCGGGAAAGCTCATGAATCATTGCCGATATTTGCAATGGAATTGAAAAAACTCGATTCATCGCAGGTATATTTCAGTATAGCAGTAAAACCGGGCGGTTTTAAATATATACTCCAGATACTTGAAATATTGAAAAACAATAATTTTGAACGCGGCACCGAAATTCTGCCCGATGATGACACATCCATTTTTGAGGAGAAAACCCCATGAGCAGAAGAAAAGCATCCGAAGAATCAAGTCTTGAGCTGCTGCTCGATACCATGTGCAACACTTTCGGCGGTGTAATGTTCATAGCCATAAGTCTGCTGGTGATAATTTCGGTAATGACCCAGGACATGCCGCAACAGGACGAAGAGCCGGCAGATATGGCGACCCTGCAGCAGGAAATAGAGTCCTTGCAGAAAATATATGCTGATCTGCTGAAAGAACTTCAGCTTAAAGCAGAACAGATCAAGTTGCGTAAATCAGATAAAACACAGGAAAAATATCAGGAACTTCTGATGCTTATGCAGCTGGTCAAAGAAATAAAATTGAAAATCGAAGCAACAACGCTGGCAGATAAAACCCTGACCGCCGCAATTCTGAAAACCGATAAACTGCTTGCAGAACTGAAAAAAGAAACTGCAAAACAGGAATTGGAACTGGAAAAATTACAGCAGGAATTACTTAACGCCCGGGAAAAACTTGCCAAACTTACAGAAAATGAACGCAATGCGGTGCAGTTATCATTCCGGGTGATGGAACGCAGTGACCGGGCTCCGTTCTTTATAATGATGAATAAAGAGCTGGCCTATCCGATCGGTCCGTGGAAGTCTGACGGCAAAAAAGATAATATCGATAAAGCTGTTATTGTATCCAGTTATCAATACCAGAATTCGCAGGTAATGTCCTGCAAAATAAATCCGGGAATGGGGATTCCGGTACTTGACGGAGAAGACTTTTCGTCGCAATTCCAGAGCCTTTTAGCCAAGATACCGCCGGGGCGTGTGCCTAAATTCTTTATTCCCCCGGGCAGTGCGGCAACTGCATACAAGATGCGTGAGATCATGAAACAACGCAATATTTATCATGGTACAGTGCTGTCGCCGGATGATGATACGCCGTTTATGTTCAAATTCACCCAAAAAGCAGAATATGAATATTAAATGATTTTAAGGTAAATAAGTTTTTATGGATAGTTTAAAAAGATTTGCTCCGGAGCAGGAGCTGGCAAAAAGCAATATTCCCCGGTTTTACCGCTGGCGTACATTGATAATATTCTGTATTTTTCTTTTGCTGACTGTATTGTGGGCGGTGTGTTGCCGCAGTTGTGTAGCAGAACTTACCGGACGCGTCGGGTTCGGCGGCGGCGGAGCGGATTTCGGTACCGGGCCGGGCAGCGGTAATGCCGGAGATGGTCCCGGAGCCGGCAAAACCGGCGATAACAAAGGTAAGCACGATCAGGCAAAAGGCAGTGCCGGTATCGGCAAAGATGCCTCCACAGCCGGGACTGACAATCCTGCTGACGGAAAATTTGCAGTTGACGGCACTCCGTCAACACCTGCGGCTCCGGGTTTGACTCAGCCGCCGGTACATATTGAATCAATCGCTCAAGAAGTAATACCTCAAGTCCCGGTAAAAGTCGTTGCCAAAAAATTTACCGGCGGTGCCCCGCAGGGCAGAAAAGGCTTCTACGGCATGGAAGTACGCAAAACATCGCGGGTATTGTTTATTGTGGACTGTTCCGGTTCAATGGGAGCTGGTTCTTCTGAAATTCCCGGAAAAAGCCGGATGGATGTATTAAAAATGGAGTTGGAAAAAGCCATCTTCGCATCTAATATCAGCCGTTCTTCCCCCGGAGGTTTTTCCATCGTAAAATTTTCCAACGGAGCAGAATATTTTCCTCCGCCCCAAAAAGGCATGTGCAAATACAGCGATACCAAGCGTATGAAAGAAGCCAAAGAGTTTATAGATCAGCTTTATCCCAGTGGTGGGACCAATATGAAATCGGCGTGGCGTGCGGCACTTGAAGTTATCAAAAAGCAGAGTATTGATACCGTATATTTCCTGACCGACGGCGACCCGGGCGATGGGTTTGACCCGGTTTGGCTGCAGAAAACAATTAAAAAAGGCAACATTCGTGGACGCTTGACCGTAAACTGCATTGCAATCGGCGGCGGCCGAGAGCTTATGAAAAAGATTGCCGAAGACTTCCAGGGCTCGTTTGTGGTTATCCCGTAATCAATCCAAGCACATGCGTAAATGAAACAGCAACGATCGAAGCCAGACATGCCGCCAAAGCAATGATTTGCCATGCGTTGCGTTTCTCCTTGAGCCAACAGACTGCATACAGTTCAAAACACACTATGCTCGAAGCCGTCATCAGCTGGGTGGCAATCGCCCCCTGCCCGGCTTTGGCAAGAGCATCCATGCCCGGATAAAGCAAGAGTGAACAGGTGGCAACTTCGACCACATCAATAAACAGTGCTATGAGCCAGATATATTTGCTTTTCAACTGCAAAACGGCTTCGGAGCGTATATTGCGGTCGAAAATACAGTAAATGAAAAATCCCAGCAAAAGCCCGGCAAAGAACGCCAGAGTCCGCCAGGAGCCGGATACAGAATCCACGCCTTTTATATAAGAAGGTATATTCTGCAAACTCTGGCAGGAACAGGTGGCAAAAAATGAAAGTATTGTCCACAAAAGCCATTTTCCGCGACTTTCGTTATCAGCAGTAAAAGCAAAAATCACCAGTGCGGCAATAACCAGCAAAACCGCAACCGCAAAACTCCAGCTCATCGGGACATTGAAAAACATTATTCCGACCGCAAACGGACAGATGAACCCCAACTGAATAATACTCCAGATGATTCCGTTGGGTCCGAATTTCATCGCCCTGCCCATCCATTGCAGCTGCAGATAGTTGAACACGCCGCCGGTAATGACCAAAGCGGTGATAAGCCAGAGGTTTTGAGTTGAAAAATCCGGCAAACCTTGCATAAAAATCGACGGAATGGTAATCAAAATGCCGATCACCGCACTGGCGGCAACGATCAACCCCATGCTGAAATTGCGTTTGCCGGCGGCTCCGGCGGCAAATCCCCAGATGATCCAGCTGGCACCGACCAATATCATTGCAATAATACCGAAAGTCATAAACCAATTTTCCTTTTTCTGTTTTGATTTGATAAATGGAGGCAGTTAATTTACTGCAAGTTTTTTATTTTTCAAGCCTGATTTAAAAGTAATTTTTCCAAATCAAACCCGGCATCTTCTATAACGCTTCTGGGGATAAACAAGCCTTCTTCCCGGAAAATGCCGCCTTTTTGCAGAAATTCAGCGGCCTTACGCTGTAATGTTGTCGGATTTTTCACCTTAAACGGGTCTTGAGAACCAAATATACGGAAAACGGTATCCGCCTCTATATCCACGGGGTAATGAATACCACTATTCTGAAATTTTATAATATTGGAGTTTTCCGGCAGCATTGTTTGCAACTGACTGTCCAACAGCCAGCTCTGGCAGATGAAGCCCTGCCAGTGATACTCCGGGCGGTATTCAGCAAAAAATCCAGCCATTTTTTTAAGCGAAACACTGCACAAATCCATACTCATTGCCCCATCTTCGGGTATATGCAGATTTATCACCTCACTGCCTTGGGCAAGCAGGAGATTATTTCCGGCATCAAAAATATCATCGCCTTTAAAGCAATATTTCGCATTACACTCCAAGCGGCCGAACCGCAGTACATCGCCATTATACAGCACCGCAGTCCACTCCCGGGCGACCGGGCCCAGCCCGATAATGCCGCTGTTGCGTTGTTCATTACGCAACCAGAGAACCATATCACTCATAGTATCAAGCCAGACGGATTCAGGATAATTGAGAAGTTTGAACTTTTCTCTCGAGTAGTCAATACTTAAATAAGCGGCGGCAAACCATGCTTGGGCAAGCATATCGTTTTCCGGAAAATCCTCCGCTCCTTCTGCCGGATAATTTCTGAAACGCTCTGCGGCAATAACTTCAGCCATTGCCATAATGGTTTTATCGGACAAAATATCCTGCAAAGCGGCAGTTTCGGCACTATTGAGTTTGGCGATTACGGCAAAGTCGGTAATATTCATAAATCAACTCTGTAAATCACTGTTTACCGGAAAAACACTTAATACTGTTACATTATCATTGGCACGGCGGCACAATGCCTCCCGGATAAAACGGTCATTTGCCTGACGCGGAGAACTGCTTGAAGCAAGAATATTTTTTATTTCTTCATCAGTCATGCTATTGCTCAACCCGTCAGTACAGAACAGAAAACGGTCTTCCGGCATACGGAAATAGGTGTGCATCTCCGGTTTAAGATAACGGTCAGTGCCGATTGCTTTGGATATAACATGCGATCCGGGCAGTTGCGAAGCATCTGTTACCCCTTGTTCAGTAAGCTCATTCTGCACCGTGTGGTCGATGGTCAGCAAACGGCAGGTATCTTTCCGGCAGCAGTAAAGGCGGCTGTCGCCCACATGCACCACGATCACCATTGACGGCGTAAAAACTGCCGCCGCCAGAGTCGTACACATCGGGTTGGTTTTCTTTTTCTGCAAGCGGTTGATACCGGTTATATCGCTGTTGGCTGTTTTTACACTGTTCATCAGGAAACCGGCGATCTGCGTTTCATCCGGGGAACTGTTCCTTTTAAAAAGCTCTTTCCAATCCAGCATCAGCCGGTGACAGCAAAGGTAACTTGCCTGCTCTCCGGCAGAATGACCGCCGACACCATCGGCGACTCCGGCAAAACAATACCCCGGATACAGGGAAATACAAAAAAAGTTATCTTCGTTATGTGTTCTTACACATCCCATGTGGCTTTCGCCCACAGCCAGAAGTTGCGGCATTTTTTCCGCAGTCATCATAAAACCTCGCTTAAAAATGCACCTTAAAACGGTGTTTTGGTGCAAAAAATGGTGTTTTTCGTTAAATTTATTAAAAATATAGCACTTATTTTGAAAATAGTCCATATTTTTTCTTTGATTTTTCCAAATACACTGCTATAATTGTTGTAGAGCGAATTTGATTTTTATCAAAAAAAGTCAATTATACGCGGTAGGTTCCGGCAGTTGCCTCCCGAGGTGGAGAATACCAGCCGGAGGTTGCAAGAAATTTTTCAATTCCGAAGACGATGTCGGGAGCCTAAAAATTTCACACGGAACCCGGCAGAGTTTTCCAAATGCTCTTTTAAGAAAGGAAGAACATGATGAAAGCTGCAGAAATCCGCAATTTTGCCATTGCCGGTCATGCCGGCAGCGGAAAGACCACCCTTGCCGAAATGCTGGTATTCAAGGGTAAGGGAATATCCCGCCGGGGTACCGTTGAAGGCAAGAACACAATTTCGGACTTTACCCCCGAAGAACAGGAACGCGGCGGATCTATCTATGCAACCCAGCTTAATACCAAGTGGAAAGATCATCAGTTCTTCTTTGCAGATACTCCCGGTTACGGTGAATTTCTCGGCGAAGTGACCGCCTCCTATGCGGCGGCAGATGCGGCTCTGGTAATCATTGACTGTGTTGACGGTCCGCAAGTCGGTACTGCCCGTGCGTGGAAATATGCCCGTCTGGCCGGCAAACCCCGTGCAGCATTCGTCAACCGCCTCGACCGCGACCGTGCCGATTTTGCCTCTACACTGGAAGCCATGCGTGGCAATCACGGCAAAAATGTGATCATTCCGCTTTATTACCCCGTAGGTGCCGAAGCAAATTTCAGCCGGGTGGTCAATGTTCTGTTCGATAAAGACATCCCCGCGGAAATCGCCGATCAGGTTGCCGAATGCCGAGCTTTGTGGATGGATGTGATCGCCGAAACCGACGAAGAACTCATGATGCGTTACCTTGACGGCGAAGAACTCACCGATGAAGAAATCGCCAAAGGTCTGGTCACAGCTGTACGCAACTGCAAAGCCATTCCGATCTTTGTCGGCAGTGTAGCCAAAGATATTGGTATTGACGAACTCATGGACGGCATTATCAACATCTTCCCCGAACCTCTGATGCGTAAAGGCATCAAAGATATTGACGGCAATGATCTGGCTATGAGCGAAAGCGGCAACGCTATCGGTCAGATTTTCAAATCCATCAACGATTCATTCATCGGTCAGCTTGCCTTTATGCGGGTATTTTCCGGCGTGTTCAAAAGCGACAGCGATGTATATAATGTATCCACCCAGGGCAAGGAACGCATCGGCCAGATGCTTTTTATGAATGGTAAAACTTCCGCCCAGACTGCCGAAGCCGGTCCCGGTTGTGTGGTAGCCATTCCCAAGCTCAAAGCGACCAAAACCAATCAGACTCTGGCAAGCTCGGCAGATGTCAAACCGCTTGCCGCGATTGATTTCCCCAAACCGGTCATGTCTTATGCCGTTACTGCCGCCAAACCCGGCGATGACGAAAAGATCGCCTCCGGTCTGGCCAAGATCGCTGAATGTGATCCGACAGTAACTCTGGTTCGCAGTACCGAAAGCAACGAACTCCTGCTCTCCGGCATGGGAGACCAGCATTTGGCAGTGGTGGGCAAAAAACTGCACGAACAGTACAAAGTCGATGCCAATTTTGAAACTCCCAAAGTACCATACCGCGAAACAATCACCGGCAACGGCGATGCCAGCTACCGGCACAAGAAACAGACCGGCGGTTCCGGTCAGTTTGCCGAAGTGCATCTGCGGATAGCTCCTTATGCCGACGGTTATGAATTTGCCAACGAAGTCGTCGGCGGCAATATTCCGAAGAACTTCATTCCCGCCGTGGAAAAAGGTGTTATGGAAATGCTTGCCAAAGGTCCGCTGGTCGGCTGCCCGGTGCAGAATGTAAAAGTTACCGTGTACGACGGCAAATATCACCCGGTTGACTCCAACGAAATGGCGTTCAAGATCGCCAGTAGAATGGCGTTCAAGGATGCCATGAAGATGGCTAAACCGGTTCTGCTGGAACCGATCATGGCAGTCAAGATCATTATTCCGGAATCCTACACCGGTGATATTTCCGGCGATTTGAACCACAAACGCGGCCGTATTCTGGGGCTTTCCAGCGAAGAAGGTATGCAGGTGGTCAATGCCGAAGTACCGATGGCGGAAATGGCAAGATATGCCACCGAAATCCGCAGCATGACCGGCGGTCGCGGCTCCTTTGAAATGGAATTTGCCCGTTACGAACAGGTTCCGGGCAATGTTGCCGGCGACATTATAGCCGCACACCAGACGGAAGATGATGACGAATAAAAACCTCCTCAAGTTTGAGGAATAAACAAAAGCTCTGTTCCACATATCAGTTGATATGCTATAGCGAGCCAACAGCAACAAGGGCGGCCAGCCCCCGCCTTCATTACAATACGGCGTGGCAAGCCGCGAACGCATGGGAAGGCAGTTTGCCGGAATTCATCCGGCAAACTGAGCGGAAATGTTCCGCGAAGCATCTCCGGTGTTGAGCGAAGCCTTCCAGCGTTTGAGGACGATTTTGCAACAAGTTGCAAAATCGCTTAAGGGGGCGGCAGCCCCCGCTCTAACTGAAAGTCGTGAGGAAATACGCTGGATATAGCAGCCAAATGAGCAAAGGGGATCCAAGGGGAGAATGCTAATCTCCCCTTGGGATATGTCCCGACGAAGCATAAAAATTTATGCTTCATCGGGACGGCTTGTGTGCAAAGTGGATAAACAGAAAAGATATTGAGTCAGATTTTTTTCAAAACTTAAAGGGCATTTATCCATTTGTGCAACAAATGGATAAATGCCAATAAAAGGTTTGGAAAAGGGTGATGGGGTTTGGGGAAGAGGGAAAGAACCTTTCCTGATAAGG
>SUVS01000039.1 GCA_015061885.1 Lentisphaerota bacterium | reverse complement strand
GCTGTTGCAAAACCTCATAAAAGGTTGCAAATCCCCTGTTTTTTTGTACAAATTTTTGTTTGCTGTCGAAAAAATCAGCAATCTTGAATTTATACAACAACAATAAAAATTATTGCAGGTAAAACGTCGTATCTCTTTTATATAAAATAAAGCTCTGTTCCCAATAAGGGTCGGTACTTGAGGAGGGGGAAAAGACCTTTTGCTGGATCGGTCCTTTTCCCCCTCCTCAACTTGTCACGGCGTAGCCTCCGGCGAAGACGGAACTCCACCCCCTTTTTTCCAAACCTTTTACCGGCATTTATCTTTTTGCGGAGCAAAAAGATAAATGCCATTCAAATTTTGAAAAATATCTCAATGCACAGGTATATATGTCATTTTTTACTACCTACCCGCATTGGGAACAGAGCTTAAAATAAAATGGAATTGCTTTTATTACTCGTAATAAAAGCAATTCCGGTGAAAGTTTTTGGAAAATGGGGTGTGGGGAAGAGAACCTTTTTTCAAAAAGGTTTCTTCCCCACAAAACAGTTTTGCAACACCCACTTTGATTTTCTGACAATATTTGCTGTGATCAGGTCAAATTACTTGACGATCGAAATTTTTTTGCCATTGCTGCGGGCAGATTTGTGTGCAGCTTCGCAAAGTTCCAGATTGCGCAGACCATCGACTGCGTTCAACGGACGTTTGGAAAGCACGCTCTTGGCATGTTTGGTGATAAGTGCCTGATAGATGTTCTGCACTTTGCCGGGAGCAAGTTTCTTCTGAGTTTTGCCGTTGTCGATTTCCAGACGCATCTTGATGGGTTCATCTTCATAACCGGAAAGCTGGAACATGGTACCGAAACCGCGCATGACTGCCTGATCGCCGTAGACTTCGTAACCCAAATTGGTCAGAGTACCGGCAAGACCGCCGCGCATTTCGCTGAACGCAACTTTGGCAGAAGCAACAATACCGTTTGCCATACCGAATTTGATATAAGCACCATCTTCAGCTTTGATGTCCATAAGTTTGGGCAAGTACGCCGCAGCGACCCATTCCACGGTGGAGTTGAAAATGTATTCTGCTACATAGAAGCAATGGCTTGCCACGTCACCGATCGGACCGCCCATTTCCTTGATGTTGCTGCAACGCCAGGAAGCGGCTTCAGCCGGATCGTAACCAAAGGCAAATTCCATGTGGAAGCAGGCGTCATTGACATTGCCCAGCGCGCCGGAAGCAACGACTTTGCGGGCTTTGATATTGTAGATGTTGTTGACCATCATGTGGTCGACAGAAAGAGAAAGCTTCATCTTCCTGGCGGTTTCGACCATCTTTTTGGCATCGGCAATGCTGGTTGCCATGGGTTTTTCGGTAATAACATGTTTGCCGGCTTTGAGAGCAGCGATCGCCAGTTTGGCATGGGTGGCATTGTTGGTAGCCACATAAATGGCATCCAGTTCCGGATCAGCGATCATTTCTTCGCTGCTCTTGTACCATTTGAGACCCAATGCTTCGGCAGCAGCCTGACGGGCGGGGTTAACGTCGGTTGCGCCGACGAGCACTGCGTTGTCCAGCGCGGCAAAACGCGCTTTGTCGCAGGCAAAACCTTCTTTGGCAATACGATTTTCAGCAATACCGCCGAAACCGATCAGACCGTACTTGACTTTTTCCATAGTTCAACCCTTTCATATAGATTTGGTAAAAAAAGTAAAACACAACACTCTTAATTTAGCGCAGAATAACGACTTTGCAATTTCTGAAAGGTGTTAAAATGCATTTTCCGATTGGAAAAAATGCTTTTTTTGTGGTAAATATTACTGAAACGTGTTATATTAAAGAAAAATAAAGTTATCCGGGAGTATAAATTTATGATACACAGCATCAGTGATTACAAAAGCGAAGTACGCGAAGCTATGCGCGGCGGCGATAAATCAGTGAAGATCACTCATTACTTTGATGAAGCCAATGAACTTGGTTCTCCGACCCGGCTTTGTGCCAGACTTGATCTTGAACCGGGCGCAAGTATCGGATTTCATACTCACGAAAACGAAGAAGAAATTTTTATAGTGCTTGCCGGCAAGGCTCTGGTCGATGATAACGGCGTGGAAAAAACTGTTTGCGCCGGCGACAGCATCCTGACCGGCAATGGCGCGGGCCACGCAGTAAAAAATATCGGTGACGAAACGCTCAGTATGGTAGCTGTGATCGTGCCTTTTGCCAAATAAAACCGGATATTGACTATGGTAGAACAATCTCAACTGCTTGAACTTGCCAAACTTTACGGTACACCGCTTTATGTCTATGACAGCGATCAGGTTGTGGCAAATTATCAGTCGCTTTACAAGTTTATTGCTTACGATAAACTGCAGGTGCATTACGCACTCAAAGCCAATTACAATATAGATCTGCTCAAAGCATTGCGCGATGCCGGAGCCGGTTTGGATACCGTAAGTCCCGGCGAAGTGCATCTGGCACTGGCATTGGGCTTTGAACGCGAAAAGATCATTTTTACAGCCAATAACCTTAAAGATGAAGAAGTAGACGAAGTTCAGACTTTGGGGGTATTGTTCAATATCGGCAGCACCTCGCGGCTGGAAAAATACGGCAAAGCCTATCCCGGGAGCAGAGTTTGTGTCAGATTCAATCCGGATGTGGTTGACGGCGAAAATGCCGCCACAGCCACCGGAGGAGATCTTGCCAAATTCGGTATCCTGATGCAGGATGTGGACAAAGTCGTGGATATTGCTGCCAGATATAACCTTAAAATCGTAGGTTTGCATGAACATACCGGCAGCGGCTTGCAGCATACAGAGTCGGTTTTTCAGAGCATGAAAAATCTGATGAGTCTGGCGACCAGAGAGCGTTTTCCGGATTTGGAATTTCTTGATTTCGGTGGCGGCTTCAAAGTGCCTTACAAGCCGGAAGAAACGCGGGTCGATTATGCGGCAATGGGCAAAGAGATTTGCGATTTGTTTACTGATTTCTGCAAAAGTTACGGCAAAGATCTGGAGCTCAAATTTGAGCCTGGTAAATATATAGTTGCCGAAGCCGGGGTGATGCTGACCACAGTAAATACGCTTAAGTTCAACCGTACCCGCACCATAGCCGGCTGCGATGCGGGTTTTCCGCAGCTGATACGTCCGGTTTTTTACGGGGCATACCACCGCATAGAGAATCTCTCCAACGCATCCGGCGCAAAGAAAGTTTACGACGTATGCGGTAATATCTGCGAAACCGGAGATCGTTTTGCCGAGCAGCGCGAATTACCGGAAATCCGTGAATACGATGTATTGGCAATTTATAATGCCGGGGCATATTGTTACAGCATGGGCGGGATTTACAATCTGCGGAGCATGCCCGGCGAAGTGGTGGTAAAAAGCGGTAAGGCAGTTTTGTCAAGGAAACGCAAAAGCAATATTGATCTTGTTTCGGAGCTTTTGCAGGACAATATACAGTATTGAAAGTCTGGCATACGATGAAAGAATTTCATGCAGCATTGGATTTATCCGGGACCGCGGCGCGTATGTGTATAGCCGATGCGGATGGCAAGGTTTTGCGTAACGGCATCTTGCCGATGAAGCGTCGTGAATCGGCGCATCTGGCAGAATTTGCCGCCGGTGAGATCGCCAGCTGCGGCGGGATGCTTGACGACATAAAATATTGGAGTGTTGGTATTGGTCCGGGCAGTTTTACCGGCATGCGTCTGGCGGCAGCCTTAGTGGCAGGTTTGAGTCACGGCGACAGCAGCATAAAGACCCGCGGCGTGCCGACGGCAACGGCAATAAGCATGACTGTTGGAAAAAATTTGCCGGAAAATGCATTAAGTGCAGTGCTTTTTGATGGCAGAAATCACGAAATACTTGTATATTGTGTAAAGCGCAAAAATGGAGTTGACGAAGGTTGTTCTGACGGGACGGTGCTGAATCGAGAGCAAGCAGAGCGTTTTTTTGCAGAGAATCGCTTTGATTTGGTTTGTGCGCAGACGCATGAAGCAGATGCGATCAAATCGATTTTGCCGGAATTCGCGATAGAAAGCTTGCAAACGGCAGATGATTTTGATTTATCCGGTTTGCTGAGATCGAACAAAGCGTTTGACAACAATTTGCGTGATTTGATTTACATACGACCGGCAGTATTTACCAAGCCGCTCAACTGAAGAATAACCGATGGTACGCCCGGATGGCGGAATAGGCAGACGCAACGGACTTAAAATCCGTTGTCCGAAGAGGACGTGCGGGTTCGATCCCCGCTCCGGGTACCAAAAAATATAAAGCCGCCCAACGCGGCTTTTATTTTTTTGTACCACGGAGCGGTTGGGGGATGGGGTTGCCTTGCGTTACTCGCCCTGCCGGGCTTGCGTTACTCAGGCTCTGCGCCGCTTTGCGGCTTGTCAATCCTCCGCTCCGGGTACCATTTTTGCCTTTGGCAAAAAATGAAGCCTGCCAAGGCTTCGTTTCACGCCGCAGCCAAGCGGAGCTTCATACATTGCAGCGTTGCTGCAATGTGCTTCATACGGCGACAGCCGTGCTTCATTTTTTACAAGCCTTGTCAGATGAAGCATTGTTCCGCTGACGCTCCACAATATGGAGCAGCTGCGGCTGTGAAGCACAAGCGTCTGAAGCCGCTTGTATAATAAGGTATTGAGCTATTAGAGCATTCAGCTTAAACAGCGGCAAGATGCCTTGAATACATTAACTCAATGCTCGAACTACTTCAAAAAAGCTTGCGGCTTTTATTTTTTTGTACCGCGGAGCGGTTGGGGGATTGGGTTGCCTTGCGTTACTCAGGCTCTGCGCCGCTTTGCGGCTTGTCAATCCTCCGCTCCGGGTACCATGATATTCAACAACTTGCAGCTTTTTATTTGACTGAAAATCCGTTGCAGCTCCCCAACAGTGCGATACTTCTTGCAAGCTCAAGATATCTTCTGATAACACGAATTCCGGGATATTTCCGGGATATAAAATTAAAGTCCGTTGCCGTCGGAAAAAATCCGCAAAACGACCATAAAACCATTTTCCCCAAAAAGATATTTGACAGTAAAAAAGAGAGATACAGTATTGAGTAAGTATTACATATCAAAAGCCTTGGTTGTGCGCTTCTTCTGGAGGAATATATAAAAATACAGCAGTATCAGCATTGAAGTAAATATACACAATGCCGACCAGTAATTCACAAAACGGTAGCCGTGCAGATACGGCATCAGATTCCATTTGCCCAGCATCAAAGTTGTTTCCGGCGTGGCGTTTTTCAAAAATTCGCTGAATTTTCCGATCGGAAAATTTATCAAGCCGACAAAAAGCGCACACAAAAGATTGCAGCCCGAGGCGATCATGCCGAATTTACTGCGCGGATAAACTTCCACCAGCATCCGGCCGTTGGCAACTGCGTATAACCCGAAGGTTATTGCCAGCGGTATGCGCCAAACTAATGCACTGGTATAATCTTTGATGAATATACCGCCCAGCACATAGAGCATTGCAGTCAAAGCAAGTGCCAATAATGATGTCCGGAACCCGCCCATAATATCCACCAGAAAACCGGAGAGAAAACACGCTATGATCGTTACAATACTTATCCATACATTGAGTTCGCCGATTACTTCCATAGTCATATTGCAGCCGTAGCGGTAGAAAAAGTTGTGGAACATATTCACGCATCCGCTCAACGCAAATGCCAGAATTGCCGTGTAAAACAAAAGGTAATATTTCTGGCTGTAACACTCTTTGAAATAGAGTTGTACATTGTTTTTTACTCTGATATACCACTTGGTTTGAATATCAGATTTTTCCACCGGCGGGTAGGAGCCCTCTTTTACGAAATAACACATCAGCAGAATAATTATCAGATAAAGAGCTGCCGCTGCCGGATAGACGATCTGCGGATGACTTTCCACATACGGAAAGAGGTATTTGCCCCAGAATACTCCGGCAAGAGCTCCTGCCAGACGGTACATGCCAAAATAACGCCCGATGAATTTATCCGGTACCACATCCGGTATCAGGTAATAGAAAAGGATCCCGACAAACAGCCAGAAAAAGTTGCAGATGATTGCTCCGAAACCCAACAGCCATCCCTGCATACTGCCGCCGAGCAGAGTTGACGGCAGATACGGCAAAAGATAACTGTAAAACGGCATTGCCGCCATAAACAATGCCGTCGGCAGCGCGGTATAAAGTATAAACGGTATGCGTCTGCCCAGCTTTGACCGGCAGCGGTCGGAAACGGTACTTAAAACAGGATTCATGACCGTGTTCATCAACGAAACGACGGTTCCCAATACCACTGCGATAAATGTATCGCTCAAACCGCTGTTGCGGAAAAGAAATGGCGTGGCTCCGGTAAAACAGAGTGTGATCACCGTAAAAGCCATTGCCCCCCAAAGTGTCCAGAAGAATACTCCGATTATCTGCAGCATGGAATAACGCAAACTGCCGCACTCATACTTCTTTTCTTTACTGAAAATCATTTTTTACCGCTTTTTTTGAATTTGTCTACCTTATTTTTAAACTCCGGCAAAAATATTTTTTATTTCACTGTAATCTTCCACGATCAAGCCAGTACCGATCTGCCGGTGGATCTCCCTTGCCCGCAACGCAGCTTTATCGAGCCGGCTGATTGCAACAGCTCCCAGCTCTACGGCGGCAGCGATCTCGCTGCGCCCATCACCTACGATCAGCAGATTTTCCGGGGCGATATCCAGCGACCTGCACAACTTCTGCATGATTTCGTTTTTGGGTTCTTTTTTATCCCATGCCGAACCGTAAAAGCCGTCGATCACTCCGCCGTTGCCGATCTTGTAACCGAGAGTTTCGACCTCTTCGACCATAAAACCGTTGGCATGACCGTGTTCATCATATTCCACCACGGCACCGGTTACAAAGTAATTTTTCACTCCGTTTTGGTGCAGGAATTCCATAAAATCCATGCTGCCGGGAACTTGCCATTTTCCGGGGGCATTTTTAGCATCTGCCAGATTTTTATTGCGGCTCATTTGCAAAAGCAGTATTTCGTAGGCTTTGAATAGTTTGCTGGCCTGAAGATTGAGCTGTGCTTGCTCTTCAGGCGTTTCCAGAGTATTTTCAAAACGCTCCTTGCCCTGCCAGATGGCTTCGATGATCTTTTCGTTAAGCTCGCTTGAGCTGTTGTCCAGCCGCCGTGCCATACGCAAAGCCCACTCCATTTGCGTCAAAGCCGAAAGTCCGGCTGATTCAATGGCGAATTTTCTGGCTTCGGCAAAATCTTCGCTGCTATGCAGGTAAATAGCTTCGGCGATCTCCTTAGCATTGCCTTCAAACATGCCGTAGCGCGCCACGGCTCCGTTGACCAGAGCCATGACCGGCACCCAGTCGCGGATCAGCGAGTGAGTACCATCTATATCATGAAACACATGGGTTATCTGCCGGGATTTGAATGCGTTTACCACCTCAATACTGCGGTATTCACCTTGCATGGGGCATCTTACTTTAAGCATGGCAGCCACCTTACTCGTGTTTCCAATCAGCGATCCAGAACGGAACAGTTGCATACTTGGCAAGACGTTTGCACGGTGTCATAACCGTCCAGAGTTCGTGCAAAGTGGTAAACGCCAGATTGGTCGAATAATCACCGGCACCGTAGTAAATACGCAAAGTATCAAGATCATCTTCCAATACCGCTCCGCAGGGGAAAACGGTGAACTCCGTCCACAATTTATCTGTGCATCCGGTTTCGTATGGTTCTTCGGCAACCAGCAGCGGTTCTTTGGTTATGGCAATAAGTTCGGTGGGGTCTTCCTGACTGAAAAGTGCCGCACCGGCGGTGTAACGCCGCTGCCAGACTCTTCCGTCCGGCATGGTAACGGTGTGTATGGGGTTGTCATCTACGGCGTGGAAAATCATCAGGTAACCTTTATCGGTTTTGATCCATGGCGCACCACCGCCGATCTTGGTGGTGGCATAAGGCACATCCTCGCAACCAAGCAAAAGTTCCGAATCCCCCCAGTAACGCAGATCCGGTGACATGCTGTACCAGATGTGGAAAGGGTCGCCCCACTGGTTGCTCGGCCGCTCAAAGCGCATGTATAAACCGTTGACTTTTTCCGGACAGAGTATCATATTGCGCTGTTGCGGTACACCTATACATACGGCATCAAAATCCACGCCTTCGCCGCGCCATCTGGCAATGCCGGGGCGTTCGCTGTGCTGATTTTCAAAACAGAAACTCAAGTAGAGTTCACCTTCCAGTACCGTCAATCTGGCATCGCACACCCACGGCAGAATTTCGCCTTTGTAGTGTACACGGATCGGTTCCGGATCTATATTGAAGTTGATTCCATCATCGCTGACGCCGAATCCGGTATGAATGGATTTCATGGCAGGTTCTCCGGGCTTGCGGTCGCAATTACGCAAATCCACCCGCGGGGCGATGTAATATTTGCCGTTAAAGCGTGCCACACCGGCATTGAATACATAAGTTGCCGGATAAGGTACATTTTCAGCAGTCAGAATGGGATTGTTTTCATAGCGGCGGATAATCTTGCTTGAGTGCAGTTCGCCGGGCATTTCGCGGTCTTTGAAGGGGTTGAACATGATTCTTTACTTTCGGTTGCAATGTATTTTCACAGCTATCCCATAGCTTTTATGAAAGTAGCATTATTTATGTATTTTTCAAGTGTTGGGAGAATTTCTGAGAACTGTTTTTCAGGTTTTTAACAAGCCGGGGATGAAGCCCCGGCTTGACGTATCTCTTATTTTTCAAACTGAACGGTGCCGAGATTTTTCGGATCCATCCATACTCCGGACATCGCCAGCGGCGAACCCGTGGAGTATTCTGCCGGTTTTCCCGTTACATGGCGGTCGCGTATCATATTGAACCGCAATTCTCCGCCGTTGGGCAGAATTACATTCATGGGTACAGCAGTCAGGACTTCCCAGCTTGTTTTATTGCGGATAACCTTCACTTCGCAACCGGGCATTTGCTGCCAGAAGCTTACGCCTTTGCAGACTTTACGGCTGCTCCAGTTGCCGCGGTCATTGACCAGGATCTGCCAGGTGGTTTCATTTTTCATATCCACGAAAAAGAGTTCTATGCAGTTATCTTTCCAAATGCTCTGGCTGCCGTTTTTCTGACCGGCTTTAACAATTGTTTTATTCATCAAAGGTTCCTGCATTTCAGCTCGGACAAACATTTTTTTGCCGTCAGCAAGCAGTTTGAAAGAGCCGGCTGCTTCGAGTTTATCCCAGAACAATACTGCCGGGATCAGATGATTTTCCGGCGACTTTGCCCATTGTTCAGCTGTCGGCAAATTGTCCGATGCCGGGATCTGCGGAACGCTGACAATGAGTTTTTTGCGCATTTCCTCTTTGCCCATGGCGATCTGACGCTGCGAAGAAATCGTTTCAAAAATATATTTTTTCAGCAGCATGACCTGTTTGGCATACTTGGTGTTGGCAGTTTTTTGCTCCATGGAGCTTACGAGTTTTTCCAACTTGGCAACTTCTTCGGCAGTATATGCCAGAGTCCACAGCTTTTTCTGCATGGCTTTGTCGCCATATTTCCACGGAGTTACAGAACTGGACTTTTTAGTTGCCGGCACGGTACGGTGCCAGAATACGCCGAACAGTTCTTCGAGTCTGGCATAAAAAGCCTTGGCTTCCTTGTGGGCGGGACCGTAGGTTATGCGGCAAAACTCATCAATTTCTTTATCCACATCAATATCGGGATTTTTCATCAGCCGGTGGAATATATACATATCCAGCAGTTTACGCGTAAAGGTCGAAGCATGGGTTTCCATATACATGCCCGCGATAAGTTCTTTCATTTCGGAAACATATTTTTTGATCAAATGCGGATATGTTTCCACAATGTGCGGCATGGAATCCATGTGCATTACGCAGTGATATGTCCACAGCGGCACCTTGTTGCCGGTCAGGTCTTTCCAAACTTTTACAGTCGCTTGGTCGAGTTTGAAATCATTGCTCTGCAGCAAGGATTTAGGTCCGCTTACGCAGAGCCGCACCCGGATGTTGGAGGGCAGTTTCTGCTGCGGCACCAGCCGTTTGGGCGGATAACGCAAAGTGCTGATATATTTGCCTGGATACTTTTTCTCTACAAATTTTGCTACTTCAATAATCACGCTCCACATAAGTTCCGTATCGTCCGCACAGGGATTTTTCTTGCGGAAATCCTGACAGCTTTCACAGTAGCATCTGCCGTCGTTCACGCCGTCATTATCCATGGGGTCGATCATAAATTCATCCGCACTGACAAAGGGATAAGGCCAGCCGTTGATCACGCCGCCGCCCTGCACCCGGTTGAGTCCGGCAGCTTGGGGGCGTTTGCCGCTGAAAAAGGCATCTGCGGCATCGAGCCACATCTTGCGTACATCCGGATTGGTCCAGCAGGAATAATTGCGGTTGCGTTTACCATTCTTTGTGAGCTGAAGCCGTTTGGGGTCGGCTTGCCACTTTTTATCGCGGTACAACCCCAATCCGCGTTCCGAGTGCGAACCATGCACCACATGACGGGGGGATTCGCCAATACGCATAAACCACATCATGGCATCTTTATTGCTTTTGAAATATTGAGTCCCGTCGGGGTGAATGCCGGGTTCGCTGTAAGCAAAACTGCCGACATGCCGGTCGCTGAAATAGGGCTTGAACTTTATATTCATATCTCTGACGACCAGTGTTTTACATTCCGGAATATGTTCAAATGTCGGAGTGGGCCATCTTACACCGAGCTGTTCAAGAAAATGATATACCCCCATTAATGTACCTTTTTCGCTGGTGTAATAGTAGTACATGAATATATCGACTTTTCCGGCGGTATCGTGTCCATAGATTTCAATATCGTTGCCATTGGTTCTGATAATGAATTCTTCCTTATCCAAACCTTCCGGATTGCCGAAACCGAGCTTGAAATTTACCTTGTGATCGCTGACAGTACCGTATTTGAATTCTGCTCCGGTGATCTTCTTGAGATAATCAGTCAATTCCTGTGCCGCCATTTTTACAATAGGTTTGGCGTTTTCCGGGATCAATACCCCGGCACAGGCTTTGCCGTTTTCGGCGATTTTAAGCTCTGCGCCGGCAACTGTAAATGCGGCAAACAGTGCAACAGCAAGCAATAAAAACTTATTTTTCACTGGAAAGTTCCTTTATTTTCTGTTCGATTTTATCGGTCTTTTTATTCATTTTTTTAGTATGGATAAGTGCCTGCTGATAGTTTTTCAATGCTTCATCTTTTTTACCCAGCTGAAGATACGCATAGGCCACCATGGGGTAGAGCTGATACAGCATGTAGCTGGATTTCTGCAATTTGGTCAGAGGTTCCAGCAAAGTTATGACCGTTGCATAATCTTTTTTATGATAAGAGTGGATCATGGCAGCATAATGAGCGATTTTGCCGTAGAGGATACTTGACTTGGAAGCTCCATCCATTGCCAGAGCCATATTGAGTTTATCCAGAGCGTATTCGTGTTTAACTTTATCCCACATAAAAGGCGTGGCCTGCAGCCAGAGCAGATACTGCCGCTGGGAGTTGTTATACACATCTTTACGCAGTTCGTTTTCCAACAGATCGGTCATTTCCTGTATTTTTTTCATATCCCGCAGAAATTCGGCATGTTTCATAACATTGCTGTATTTCTGCTTGCTGTCGGCAGCAGCATTGTACGCTTGAGTGTATTTGGCGGTTGCCGCGGCAATATCTTTGGCTTTTGCCGCTTCGTTGGCTTCCTTCATAAAAGTTGCGTAATCATTGGCGAATGCCGCCGATACCAGTGAAAGAGCGGTAAGAAACAGAATTTTTTTCATAGTTTTGTATTCCTTATTTTATAAAATTATTTTTGATTATTGATCAATGATACTGTTTACCATCCATGACCAACGATTCGCCGTTGATATAAAAATATTTATTGAAATCAGCATGACCGCGCTGGGATTCCTTGATCCGCATCATTTCCGCCGATCCGTCACCGTGAGCTACAGAAGTACCTTCGCCGTGGGTTTCCAGAGCAATAAACTTGTTTTTGCTTGCATCCCATGTAAAGTTCGACTGCACATCTTCGCCGCGTTCACCTACGGTAATATAATCGGAGGGATTGACCATTTGTCCCAAGGTGCGGCTTCTCGCCCAAAGGTCGTTACTTTTGTAACCGCTGTCGATGTTGGCCCGGTACGCCCAGGTAAATGCAAACCATTTGCCGGGAGTGTCGTTGCCTCCGGTCAATTTGACATTTACTTTACATTTGTATGTACTTTCCACGATCTGCTCAAAAGCACTGGGGCAGACCATAACTTGCGGTGCCCGGCACGGATAATCATACCCCAGATAATCACCACGCAGACAATGTACCAGAGTTCTGGTGCCCGCTCCGCTTCCGGCGGTAAGCAGCATATACTCTTTATTATCATTGGCATAAGATATATATCCCAGCGATATTTGTTTCATATTACTTAAACATGTAGCTGCTCTTGCACGCTCCCGTGCTGCAGAGAGTGCCGGCAGGAGCATTGCCGCCAATATGGCGATGATGGCGATTACGACCAGGAGTTCTATTAAGGTGAAGCAGTACTGCTTCACCTGTCCATGGACAGGTGAATACCCATCTTTGTTGCCATCAGCATGATCACAGCAAAGATGTGATCTTTTTACCAGAAGTTCGATCAGCGTGAATTTTTTTGTTGACTTTTTCATAACAAATCCCCTTTCATTATGTTTATTTAAGAATCAACTCAATTACAGGCACAGTGGTATCGGGAGCTACCGGCGGCAGCTCCAGGATCATGGTATCAGCCGGAACACACGGTTCCATATTGCCGTGTGCTGCCGGGGGCGGCATCATCTTTACTTCGCTGTGGTCGTTCAGGAACCGGGCAAACTTTACTTTGCCATGCAAACCGGGCAGAAAAATAAACTTTACCGGATAACTGAAAATGTGCAAATACAACCGGTTCTTTTCCGGATTGTATGTGTACATACAGTTTTCCGGTTCTTTATATTCCGACGGAGCTATGGTGCAGTTGCAGATAGCATCGGAGTGGTCATCCATCCACCCGGCAATACTTTCAAGAGCTTTGACTGCCCGTTTATCAAATCTGCCCCGGGGATCGGGACCTACATTCAAGAGGAGATTGCCGCCGCGTGCAACATGACCGACGAGCATGGTAATAAGCTGGTGAGGGGTCTTCCAGGTGGATTCATCTCTGGCATATCCCCACAAGCCGGAAAAGGTCTGACAGCCTTCCCATGGCAGCAGATTGCCCTCCGGATCGCGCATACCATCGCGCGGCACATACTGTTCGGGGCTGATAAAATCGCCGGAACCGGGCAACCCCAGCCGATCGTCGATCAGAATGTTCGGCGCAAGTTTACGCACATGCGCCAAAAGCTCTTCAGCTTCCCATTCTTCCGGATATTTACCGCCGGGTATGGCGTAAGTGTAATCAAACCACATTACGTCGATCTGACCATATCCGGTCAAAAGTTCTGTTACCTGATTGCGCATATATTCGCAGTATTTGTGCTGATCGCGTGTTTTGTTGAGTTCCGCCCAATCATGGTCGCGCAGCGGGTGATTGTGGTCAACGGTAAACTGGTCGTGGTGCCAGTCCAACAGCGAATAATAAAGCCCGGTGCGGATACCTTCGGCACGGAATGCGTCAAGAATATCACGCATGTAATCATATTTTACCTTGTAATCGGTATATTTACTGTCCCACATACAGAAGCCGTCATGGTGTTTGGCAGTAAACACCACATACTTCATGCCGGCGGCTTTAGCAAGTTTCGCCCATTCAGCCGGCTCAAAACGGTCGGGTTCAAAGTTTTCAACATAGCGTTTGGCATATTCTTCTGTCGGAATTTTTTCGATGGTCTGCATCCATTCGCCCCGTCCGGGGACGCTGTAAACTCCCCAATGGATGAACATGCCGAACCGCTCTCGCTGCCACCAGGAGCGGTCGCCGTGCGGGTATTCTTTTGTCATAAAAACACCTCCTTGAATTTGCTTTATAAAATCACTTTACCTGCTTATAGTTCCTGATTGCTTCTGCGGCACATTTTTTCAAAAACGCTGCATCTTCAGCTTTTATACTTTCGGGGACAAATGCAACTTTTTCCGCATTTTCATTAAAGAGAAAACTGTACCAGCACACTGCTTGCATATATTCGCCATGATCGTTCAAATGCACATAGTCAAAGTGTATATAGCGATAGAGTTTTCCATCTTTCCGGCCGCTCCGCCATTCCGGATACCCCACTACTTCACCGGCAAAAGATGGCAGTTCCGGCTCTTTATAAACTTTTCCGGAATCGGGTGATTTATATTTTTTCGGAGTATTTTTGCGGAAAAATTCCACCGCATCGCCCATGGGTATGACCCGCAAATTATGTTTTTCCGAGGAAGTTTTATAAGCGTTGCGGAGGCGGGTATACATATCTTTCTGACTGATTTTCCATCTGGCAAACGAGCGGGATTGGGCGTGATATGACCAGGTTTGCTGAATAACGATTTCAGCATTTTTCTGGTGTTTTCTGATATATTTGATAATTTCAGTGGTATACGGCTCGTAAGTGGCATGATCCACACTTGCCACGCTCCGCTGCTGGATAGTGATTATATCGTACTGATTGCTTTTGAGCAACTCATTGACATTGCCGGAAAAATCCGTACTTTTCCTGGTGCCGGCGGGATTTTCCTGCGACTTCCACACACTCATCTTGTAAGGTTTGAAATCCGGATCTTTTTCGGCTTTTACAATATTTTCGTAATGCTGCTGTAAGGCACAGTCGCCGATATAGGCACTGGTCAGCACTAATTTGTGCGTTTTTTCTTCATTGACCAACTGCGGCAGATAGCTGTAAACGCTTCGCGAAAAACTGTTGCCGATCATCAGAACTTTCAACTCTTTGCCCGGCAGAACCAATGCAGTTGTCATCAGTAAAATCGTTGTCATACCGCGTAAAAACATCATTCAAACATCCTGTTTATTTCTTTGACTGATTCTTTAACGATCGTATCGCCGGCTTCGGGCGTAACAATACAGCTCTGTGGCGTATTACCGTAACCGGTGGTGCCGGAGCGGCGGCTGGGCAGATAAGTGCCGCTCTCTGCCGAAGCCAGCTGCACGAGAAAGGTCTGTTCAGCTTTGCTTGCCCCTTTGATCCGGTCGCCGTAATCCAGATAAAGCTCAAAAGTATTGGTAGCAAAAGCCGCTCCGCCCATGCGTATTACATGCAGTTCCCGGAAAACTTCTTTTGCCTGGGTATTGTAGCGGTTGACCACGCCTTTATTGCGGTTGAGTGCAAAATTATATTCTTTGCTGTTGTTTTTTGCCATTTCGCTTTCGATCTTTTTGACATTGGCAAGGGCTTCTGCGTATTCAGATTCAGTGATCAATCGCGGCTGCAATGCCAGATCGCGGACGGTGTGTTTTACCACCGGAGCGGCATCGGCAGTTGGTTCGATAACTTTCAATACTTCAGTAAGCGAAGTCATAATGCGGCGTGATATTTCCTGGCAGCGCGCTTCGTTATATGCCTTATTGAATGCCCGCGAACTCCATGTCCAATCCGCCACCGGCTCTTTGAGCTGACTGCGCAACTGCATCATTCTGGCATCGGCTTTGCGGTTCATTATCTTATGCGGAGATTGGTCACCGGCGGCAGAACACTGCGGCAGGATCACTACATCGGTGCCGTAAGTCTTGGCAACACCTTCCCGAACATAGTGCCAGTAGTCGCTGGAAATAAAGCTTTGAGCTTCATTTACCTGTGCCGGGCACGCTATATTGATAATCAATCCGGTAAGTTTGCCGTTGGGCAGATAAGTTGCCATGATGTTCAGCGAGTGGTCAACATGACCTTCGGCATGGCTGACATTTTCCAGTGCTTCGTCGGCATACATCACGCCGCCTTCGCCGTTCAACACGATCCGGCGACATTCACCGACAGCGGCTTCGCCCATACCGTAAGCGATTTTTCCCGGCTGGCGGTTCTGCCACGCTTTAATGGCACAATCAGAGATTTTATCGACCAGAAAAAAGAAATAATCTTTTGAGTCAACCAGATCCGGGTGCTTTTTACGCACTTCTTCTATATCAATACCATTGATCCCTCTGCCGATATTCAAAGGCGATTTATAACTTTTGTGCCAATACTCTCTGGGGACAATATCACCGTAACGCGGTGCAGTGTGGGTGTGCGTAGCTGAACCGATGATATTAAGCTGCGGTACGCCGGTGGCGGCGGAAACTTTTTCCCGCACCCGCTCCATCAAATGCGAGCGGAAAACAGTGTTGTCAAGCGAGATCATAATAAATTTTTCATTGCCTGACTCAACTGCCATTGCCGAAGTCAGCAACGGGTCGTGTACTTCCAATGCCAATCGGTGAAACAGCTGTCCGGCAAGAAAAGCCGGGCCCTGCGGCGTAATATCATTCTTTGCCCAGCCGATTTTTATTTGATCACCTTTATTCATAGTCGACTCCTCTGTTTTTATATTGATACACCCGCAAAGTGTAACAGCTGTAAGAACTGCAATAAATGATTTGATTTTTTTCATTTTCATCCTTTTACGCTTTTATATACTCAAAAGATAGTATATGGAATTATACACTTCTCCGATTTTGAATTCGCGTACCCCGTCAGCAAAAGTTGATGGTACTTCGCCGGTATATGCTCCATCGGGATCAATACTCCAAAGCCGCATGGCAGATACATTGCTCTGCATACGGATCGCCGCCTTTACCGGTTCAGCCAACACCGGACCGTGCCCGATGGCAATGCGTTTGGTGTGCTCAGCATTGTATTCAGCACCGGTATTGTCAGAACGCCCCACCGCTGTAACCAGAATAAGCCGGGCATCGGCAAGCTCTTCGCCGGAAAGCGAAGTCAATGTTACGGTTGCAAAACCTTCACCCATTTCAAACTCCACACCGTTGCGGAGAATAATTTTCTGACCGGCTTTGAAAGTACCGAATACCGACTTGGTCTTGGCTGTATCAATATAAGCATATTTTTCCAGCCAGTTGCGGTAAAGTTCTCCGGTGTCGGAGGTTACTTCGCTGGTATCCATTGCCGCGGCTCCAGCTTCATCGGGAGCGATCGCATTGGCAAAATCAACATCACCTTCAAATACCAGCCGAACCTTGTGCTTTTCGCAATTCTGCATGGCAAGCACATTGGGGTCGTTGTGATTGGCAAAGCCGTGTTCCGGGCTGTAAATATATTTTTCGCTCAGAGCGACATACTGAACACTCTTTGCTTCTGCCACATCGCCGCGGCGGAACATGATGGCAGCTGCATAGAAAAGTCCGAATTTTGCCGGATCCATGAAGGTTTCAAAATTTCTCCGGTAGGGTACGCCGCCTAAAACAGTTCCCCCCATGCAATCAGCCGGTGAAGTACGGTAGCGGTAGGTGTGCAATGCCGCACCGCCCCAGCCCTGAAAAGCACACATGGCTGCGACCAGCAAACTCGACTGTGCCCGCCACTCGTTGGGCCAGACCATATCCCACTCGGTGATAAAAAGCGGTTTATCTTTGATGGCAATTTTTGCCGGAACCATGCCGAAGACCTGATTGCGTTCGCCAACTAAATTGGCATTACTGCCTTCATCGCCCCACAAATCGCAATAAACATTTGAACAGGTTATATCCATAGAACGCACGCTCGAAGGCAGCGTAAGACCGCGGCTCCATGAAGTACCGGAAATCTGACACTTTACACCGATATTACGCAAATAATCATACATTTCTTCACAATAATCTTTATTGACATCGTGGTAAAAACGCAATATTGATTCAGTAGGTGCACGCAAACTGAAATCAAACGAAAAATCATCGGCTATATCCAAATCCGGCTCGTTTACTTCTGCCCATTTACGGTACATATCACGCAGCCTGGTACGATAAGGTTCGGCTGTGATCGGACAATTTGGATTGAACATGTCGTTTTCGTTGGTAATAAGCACCATTGCCATTGCCGGATCATCAACAAGTTTCAAGCCTGTATAGGGATTGACATGGGTCAACAACTGTTCGGCATACTCTTTTTGCAGTTTCCGCAGATCGCGGTCAAAAACCGTGTAGGGTTTGGCTCCGTTGATACTCAATTTGGAAGCATTTTCCAATCCGTCATCATCTTTGAAAGTCCGGTAGACCATAAGATCCATATACACATAAATACCCTCTTTCTTGAGCACCGAAATAAGGTAATCCATCCGGTCAAGTGATTCCGGATCGAGTTTGCGGGTGGTATTGTGCAGAGTACCTTTGCTGAACTGAAAAATATTGGGTGTTGACCAGACCGCATCAAACTGATGCAGCCGCACCATGTTGATCCCGAATTTAGCCATGCGCCGCGCCACCATATCGGCGTTATCATGTGTAGGAAAACATGCCGCAGAATTCAGCAATACCCCCCAGAAGCGTACCGGTTCGCCATCTTCAAAAACAAATTTATCTTTGTCGGATTTCAGAAATCCATGTTTGCCGGCAGGAACTTCATCGGCAAATAAAGGTGAAATATCCAGCGGAGCATCATCCCAGTGGAACGTGTAATCGATCCAGTTATCCATTTTTATGACCCTGTTTTTGTGTTTGATAATGATTTATCCTGCTAATAAGATAATCAATTTTTTTTGCAAAAACAAGGAGGCAAAAATGCAAAATAGGTTCAATAAAAGAAAAATAGGTTCAATGGCAGTTTTTGGGCGAAAAACCGAAATATTTTTTGAATACCTTTGAGAAATATGATGGATCAGAAAAACCGCATCTGGCGGCACAATCTGCCAGATTCAACGATTTTTCCCGCAAAAGCACCTGGGCGTGTTTCATTCTGACAGCCAACAGGAAAGACCCGAAACTCAAATCACTGGATTTCTTGAATGCCCGTATCAGGGTGGAGCGGCTGACCCGGAGATGCTTTGCTACATCTTCAATACTTATGTTCTGGGAAAAATTGGCACATATATAATCTTTGGCATAGTTGGTCAAATGCGAAAAAGAATCTTTTTCATGCTCCGGTTCAGTCTGGTTGAAAACATGAGTCCACACCAACCCCAACAGATGCATAAGCCTTGCCGACGCGAGCATAGAGTTAATGGGGCGGTTATCAGTACGGATCATGTCAAAAAGCAGTTTTATTTCATTTTGAGCATGTTCCGGCAGATATTTTACACAGTTGGGTTTGGCTACAGCAAAGAGCTGGTCTGCCAGATCCCAGCTGAAAACGATGTGAAATGCTTCAAGCACTTTGGAACTTTCAAAAATATCCCGGTGGGATACGCCATGCGGAATAAAAAGAGTATCATTTTTGCCGCCGGAAAATTCCAATCCTGACTCGAAGGTTAATTTTATTCTTCCCTCAATAATATGAATGACTTCGTTATTTATATCGGAGTGGAAATCTTCGGCAAAAACATGCGAATAAAACAATCTTTGCGAATGAGTTATTTGAGGCATGGGAAAATGTTTTAAAATTTTGTGCGACATATCTCTTAAAATCAAACGCCATTTTTATAATACTTATTTATGTGGAATATAACTGTAAAAAAATAAAATGCAATATTTTCACAGAAAAAAGAGTCAAAAATAGTAAAATAAGCTCTGTTTTAAACCAGCTGACAACCAAAGTCTGAAAAACAATACCACGGACACCTGGTGGCACAAATTTTTCATTTATCGCTTTTTTCGTCAGCTTCGGCCAGAAAGGAATGTTAGCTTGCATAATAATCTTTATGCTTATCGCCATAATACCCAACTGCAGATATATCAAGAATTACTGGTTTTTTACGTTCAGAAAGTTCCTTGAGTAAAATAGCTTCTGTTGCAGAATAAACCCCAAGATCGTAATATCTGCCGGAGTTATTTGTTACTTAAGTTCACCCGATCGGCTTGGCGTAAAACGACAAGTTATTTGAAGTCGCCGCAGGATAACAGTCTGGGTGCTTTTCTGCCATCAAGCCGCACAAAACGGCAGCACCAGCCCCAGCCTTTGCCGCAATTTGAGGCAAAGACCACAACAAATTCGTGTTTTCCGGCAGCAAGCTCCATGGTGTGGATAAATTCGCCCGGTACTACCGGGTTGGTGGTACTTTTTTGCAGCACGACCTTTTTATCGCAGTAAAGTGCAAAAGGGGCGTCTGAACCGAAAAGCACTTTAAGTATCATTTTTTCCGGCAATTCAGTTTGAAATTTGAAATAATATTTGCGTTGTGCTTTGGCATCGCTGCCTTTTTCCGGAGCCGGGCATGTTACATAGATCATGCTGTAGGCAGCCCGGGTAAAGTTGATTTTTTCCCAAACTTCTTTTTCCGGCAAGTTCAGTTCAGACAACTCTTCGCTGCCGTAAAATGGCTTGCTTACCAGTACATCCTCCACATAAGCTGTTTCATTGACCGGTCGGGGTTTGCCGGTCATTGCAAAACAGGGCAGTGAACGGTTCATGCTGTCAACGATATTGGCGTGGGGTTGGAAACTGCCGCCGTAAGCGATCTGGTATTTTTCGCTGAAATATATTGCCGGAACTTTCAAAAGCACCGTTGCCCGATCGCCCGAAAGATGGCAATTTATGGCATCCGAGATATAATTGCCTGCTTTATCTGTAAGGCAAAAGCCGCATGGTGCTCCGCCTTGAGCCGTCAACTTGCCGCAAACATTATCAAAAGTCAACTCTACAACGGCATTGCCGGCGGCATTTTTGTTTTTGATTTTCAAGCTCTTTACTTTGATCTGTCCGGGGTATTTTTCCGGCTCGATCAGCGACAACATAGCTTCTGCCAACCGCTTGCCCAATGCTGCCGCACCTTCGTTGGAAAGGTGGATGTGATCGCACAACCCCAAATCAATAGCAGGTACACATGCGGAGTTTTTCAGCTTGAGCCCCAGCAAATACTGCTGATTGCGTACCTGCAGCCAGCGGCGGGAAGAAAATGTTGTATCGCCATAATTGGCAATAAAGCCGGCTAACTGCACAAAAACAATAGGCAGTTTGGCATTACAGCAATCTTTCCTTACTGCCCGGAAAAGTTTGAGTGTCCGTGTCATATATTGTTCTGACAGTTCATCTTTTGCGGTATCATTGCAGCCTTGATACCACAAAAGACCCGCAACACGCCCCCCCGCGGCTTGCAGCCGCTCATACATGGCTCCGTAAAGGGATTTTCCACCCAGCTTTTTCAACGCCGGACTCCATTGCTCAAGGGAAGTTCCGCCATGGGCACAGGCGATCACGCCCTGTGGTATTGAAGTAGCCTTGAACATAGCTTCTGCAAAAGCCAGCCCCGGTCCTGCTCCGCGGCCGCCCGATATTTTGGGTTTGTTGGCAGGGTTTCCGCCATGTACCGGGGCAACCGCCCGGTTGGTGTCATGCAAAGGAGCTTGAGCGATCCCCCAGGTGTCGGTCATGTAATAAGCGTGTACCATGGGGTCAGCCGGGGTCAGCGACGGCAGCATACCGTAGTCAGCCATATTGCTCTGACCTGCCAGCAGCCATAAATCGCCGACCAGTATTTCTTTGAAAACAGCTTTTTCGCTGCTGCCGGAAATCTGTAAAGTTATGGTATAAGGTCCACCCACCGGCAAACCGGCAATAACGCCTTTTATTCTGCCATTTCTGACTTTGCCCGCAATGGTTTTATCAAAGGCGTTGACAATGCCGTCAGAGTTTTCTATCGTCAGGAGCACTTCTCCATCATGTCGTGCTGAACCGGCAAAAGGGTGATTTGAAACATTTTCATTTGTACGCTGCAAAACAGCAAAACTCTGTAAAGTATTCCCTAAATCCATAACTCAAAACTTTTTATTTAACGCTATGTTCCCAACAAGGGTCGGTACTTGAGGAGGGGAAAAAGACCTTTTGAGGAAAGGTCCTTTTTCCCCTCCTCAAACTCCACCCCTTTTTTCCAAACCTTTTATTGGCATTTATCTATTTGTGTAACAAATAGATAAATGCCCTTTAAGTTTTGAAAAGATTTTATTCAACATCTTTACTGTTAATCAACCGATATTGGGAACAGAGCTTTATTTCACAGAAAAATCCATCTTCAATAACGCATAGCCATCCACGCGGTCAAGTTTGATAACTGCTTTGTTGCCTTTGACTTCAAACTCCAGATTTTTTCCGGCGGGAGCCAGCACGACTTGAGCAAGTTTGGTATTTTCCGGCAACTTATACTCAATAACCAGATCGCATACTGTTACAGCATCTTCCATGGAAACACACAAACCCCGGGATTCTGCGGCATACGCCATTATGTGCAGCAGTTCGCCGCCGGGTACGCTCTGCACCGCCATCCGGGCAAAACTGGGCAGCTGCGGGCATTTGACTTTTGTTTCTCCGTAAAGCTGTTCGAGCATATTGCCCAGCAAGATCCGGTGCTGATAGGGGGCACGGCTGTAATACCCCATTCCCAGACTGCCGGCACATTGGATAACTTGCTTATTGGCAGCGATAAAATCAAATTCGCTCGCACACTCCGGAGCGTTGTAGAAATTGCTGCGTAAGCCATCCCATCCGAAGTTCATGTAGGGTTTGACTACTTTCATCAAACTTTTGGCACTGCTTTTGCATTGCATTGCTGTTGTATTGGCGTAGACCGACAGCGGCATATCCTGCAAATCTTTTGCCAATTCGCCTTCCGGGGCAAAGTATGCCGGTTCAAAGCTGGTCTGCCTGCAAAAGTTTGCGGGAAAGCAGTCCGGGAACTTGCCATCTTGCAACGCCGCCGAGCCCAAGGCAAGGACTTTTTTGCCGGATAGCAAATGATCGTCCAGTTTTTTCCGACCTTTTCCGCTTAAACATAAATCATCAGCAAGGATCAACAGCTTGTACTTGCTCCAATCGCAGAATTCGGTAACGGCATCGAACTGTATTTTCAATTCGTCCAGCATCCGTGCCAGCCCTTTGGCGGGCATGACTGCATTTTTATCGAAGACCAGAGCTATATCATTATTGTTGACCGCACCTTCAGTAAATTCATCGTACTGCTGGAGTTTGCTGTAAACTGCGTGGATCCGGTCAAAAACTGCCATATCCATATCGCCCCGGGGGTGGAAATGACCGCCGATATCCGGGCGTAAACCTTGAGCAATGCCGTAGAACATATCGTATTCCAAAGCTGCCTGCGGCCGCAACCCGCCGAAATCGCCCCACTTGTAAAATCTGCCGGTCATGTTGAGTACCTGCCGGTCATCGCCCGCCAGCGAACGGTTGTACCTTGAATACAACGGCAGATAGTCATAGCCCCAGCTGCTGGTGGGCAGACACTCGCACTCAAAGTGGCTGTGTTCTGCGCAAAGCAGCTCTTTATCGTCGCAGTTAAAGACCATCAACGCTTCCGGCTTGATTTGCCTTATGGCAGTGGTCAGCATTTTAGCAAATTCTGCATAGCTTTGGCTGTTGAAATCCCGCAACGCCTTTTCGTTGCGGTAATCAATATTCAGAGTTTGCATCTTTTTCATGCAAACCGGGCAAATGCAGGGATAGACTTTAAGGCAGTCAAAGAAAAATCCATCCACCGGATAATTCTTTGCCACTTCCAACGCCATATTGCACAAATGTTCACGGAAGGGCGAATTGTAGCATACACTCCTTACAAAAGGAGAATTGCGGTTTTCCCGCAAGCTCAAACCTTCGGGACTTATCGCCATATATTCCGGGTGACGCAACAGCTCTTCATCGCTCAAACCGGCGTTGAAGTAGGCACTCAAACGGATGTTTTTGCGTTTGCACGCTTCGGCCAGTTTCCCGAAAAAATCATGATCCAATCCGGGGTGCTGAATACCGGTTCGGGTAGGATAATAGGCTCCGCCCTGATTGCATCTTACATGCCAGGTGAGGAAATCCACCTTGCAGCGCAGCAGCTGATCGGTAAAGGCTTCCACATCAAATTTACTGCACACGCCCGGAATGGTTACCGGGGTGTGAAAGTCGTAAAAGAGAGCATATTTAAAGTTCGTACGCATAGATCTCACTCTTATTTTGCCGCCGGTTTGATTACTTCTCTTATAGAAAGATCATCAAAAAAGCTGTTGCATTTTGTTGAACCGTAACCAATGCAGACAAAGGGCGTGGCAACCTTCTTGTCAACTTTGGTGTAGAATGTGAACTTTGTCCACTGGCTGTCTTTGGTTATGAGCTTGGCTTTGAGTTTTGTTCCGTGGATACGCAGTTCTTCGTATTGACCGGGGTCGGTATTTTTTACCCATACAGTCACCTTGTAGGTCTTGCCGAACTCCAAACCCTTTTTGCTGACCATAAACAGGCCATCCCACTCAACGGGTTTGATGATTTGCAGAACGCCGTCGCCGCTGCTGTCGGAAATTATCTGCATGGAGCGTTTGCCCCGGTGAACTTGTTCAGTGGTCTTGGCAGCCACTTTGGGTGTGTGAGTATTATGCCAGATATTCCGGTCGGCAAGTTCCATATCGCCATCGGTGACCAGCTCTGCACCCAATACTTCGCCGGTGACTGGGTCGGTAAAGGTTTCGGCTTTCTTTACCTTTTTGGGGCGTTTGAGTTCAGAATGGCGTAAGGCATCCAGTTCAGCTCCGGAGAGTTCTTCGATGGTAAAATCATCGAACCAGACCGTAGTCTTATACTGTTCCGAGTGGACGCCCAACTGACAGTTCACACCGGTCACATCGCCGATCCATGCTGTTTCGGGCACTGCCAGACAGACTTGCAGTTTGTGCCATTTGCCATCCTTGAGATCGTTGTATTTCAAAGATCGGGTAAAGCTTATGGAGCCATGAAGCGTGCTGGCTTCTTTGCCCAGCACCGAATTTTTGCCGTTGGGCAGATAAAGCGAGATCGAAGCCATGTCATTTTTGGAAATGTTTTCGCCTTTGACCATTACGCTGAAACGGTAGTTTTTCCCGGCTTGAAGCTGGAAATCCAGCGGACGGCGATACCAGACCATACCCGTCGGCAAACTGTCACGGCGATCGCTCTTGAGGGAGCCTTTACCATTGAATCCAACTGTTTTATCCAGCGAAAGTTTGGGCGTCATGGGTTTGTTCCACCAGGGAACCCATTTTTCCACGCCTTTATCAAAGGTGTAACGATGGAGCAGTTTGCCTTGGGCTTGACTGCCGATCGACTGCAATGCTTTAGTGTTCAAATAGGGCAGATAGTATTTATCGTAAGCATTGACAAACCAGCTGCGGAAGAATTCTGCCCGCATTTTTTCTTTGCCTTCCGGGGCAAGTTCCACAGTAAGATCAATATTTTTCAACGCTTCTTCAAGCATTTCATAAGTCAGAGCATCCAGATAACGGCAATCCTTACGCTGCAAAAAGGGTATTCCCTTATCGCCGCGGCTGCGGAACCATTCGGTTTTGATGATCTCTTTGTTCCAGAAATTTTCCCATACAGCGTAATATTTTTTGAAAGGTACCGCCGCTTCTTTGCCCACCGCAAGCTCGAACCACTCGTCTATGAGTTTATCGGCATCCTGATCGATATCCCACATAAGTTTGGTCATCATGTAAATTTCAGGCGTATTTTTCCAGGCGGGACCGGGAGCCCATTCGTTGTAATAGAAACGCAAATTGTGTTTGTGATAAAGCTCTTTGAGGAACGCCGCATTGAACTTGGGATTGTACGCCGGAACCAGCAAACTGCCTTCAAATCCGTAATCCCACCAGCCCAGCGTGGAGGCGGTTTTATCCCATTGCTGCAAGCGTTTTTCCAATCTTGCCCGGTAAACGGGATCCACATAGAATTTGAATTCTTCGCAAACCATGGGCACCACTGCCGGATCAAGTTTTACATTTTTGGGCATATCTTTGGTGACCCAGTAGTTGAGTACGCCAAAATAACGGTCGGGGTACTCTTTTTTAACGATTTCAACGACTTTATTCACCCATTCGTAGTAGCTCTGACTTTCAGAACCTTTGGGCAGATGGGCATTCTTTTTTACACAGTTTTCACATTGGCAGATATTGCCGTTGTCGTTGACTGCCAGCGAACAGTTGTACAAGTTGGGGTTCTTTTTGAAAAATTCAATCACGCTTTTGGCAGCAGCTTCGGCTATACCGGGAGCTGTGTAGCAGGGTTCCCAATACATAAGTTTCCAATCGGAGCGGTTGTTCTTTTTCGGAAAAACGCGTTTGCCGTCAATGAGCGGGAAAAATTCAGGATTGGTTTTGGCATAAATTTCGGGGTCAATGAGATAACCGACATTGTGAACCATTTTCAGCACGTTGGAAACCGTCATACCCACCCGGCGAGTCCAGTTGATGGTCTTTTTCAGTTTCTCGCCCCGGTAGAATGGCCCGTGACTGCCGGAGTAGGAGCGGCCGGGGAAGTCAGGCACCCGGGTAAAACTTTTTGCGGGGATCACCAGATCCTTGCCGCCGGCGGGAATAACGGTACCCAGATCACCGGGCATGAGTATACGCATACCCAGAAATTTTTCCAGAAAATAAGTGGCTCCATCCAATGTGTTGTAGTTGTCTTTGACCAGCAGTCTGCCGCCGATAACGATGTTTTTGTCATCTACAAATTTTACCAGAAAACCGTAGGGTTTGGGCATTTCTTTTTCAAACTGCCGGGTATATTTGCTCCAGCCCATGTGGATATTGATCAAATTGCCTTTGGCGGAGGCAAGTTTGCTTTCGGGTATGATATTGGCACGGGATCGGTAGGCTTCACGCACAACATTTACAATATCTTCGGCAGCCAGTTTGGTGGGCCAATCCGGCTTATCGGGTATGACCACCTGAAACTGCACTTTGTTGTTTTTGACCAGCGTTACGGTTTCCGGCACCGCCGCCAACACCGCTGCGGATAAACCCAGCAGCACCAACAGTAAAATTTTTTTCATAAAAATTGCCTCTTTTATATGATTGATTTTTTATATTATCCAAAGTTCCGGAGTGCGTACCGGATAGTTGCGTACCAGCTCAAATTTAAGTTTGTAATCCGGCAAAGATTGCCATATTGCCCTGAAATCAGCTTTGCCGCAGAACGCATCTGCCAGATAGAGTGCATTCTGTCTGACCGGCCAGTAGTCAAAATATTTTATATCCTGCCGGTAATGCCAAGTGGATTTATCGGCTATATATATTTGCATAAATTGAACCGCATCATAAACCGACCCGCCATTGGCTTTGCGTTGTAAGAAGGCGTTATACTGTGCGGTACTCAAAAGTGCCGCCAGCCCGGCAAAGGCTTCCAGCGTAAATAGTTCATAACCGTAGGGTTTGGTGCGTTTGAGTTCCTCCGGTAAAGAGCCATCCGGGGCTATCTGCAATAACAGATGCTCTTGAAAATCACGCCGGAACTCTTCCAGCAATGCTTCATTTTCCGTTAAATGGGCAAACGCCGCCGCTTGCAAATACCAGCAAACCGCATGATTATTATGAGCCTGCCGTTCGGTTGAACCCAATTCAGAACTGCACATCCATTGGAGATATTGAGCAAACCACTCTCTTACCGATGTATAAAGTTTTTCCGGCAAATCCTCTTTGAGCTTGATCACCGCCAGAGCCACTTCGGCAAGGTGGATCGTATCAATAACGCCGAAACTTCTGCCCGGAACCTGATTGCGGATCGCCTGACTGTATTCCAAATGGGGCAGCATGGAGATTTTTTCATCGGCAAACCATATATCAAGGTGTTCGCAAATTTTTTTCAACACCGCTTTATCGGGCTTCTGTAAATAGTTACTGGTCAAAAAGCCGATTATACAGCTTAAACGCATCAGCCGTTTGCGGTGGCGGTTGAAGCAATCGGGATTACTTTCGCCATCGCGGTTGATATATTTGCCCTCCGGATCATCCGGATCACGCCACCAGTAGTCGGCTTCGCTGTAAAACTCCCGCTCATTCCCGCATGAATAGCGGCTCTTAACTGATGTAATACCCCTGACGGGTAAGTTGGTTACCCGTTTTATAAGAATATTATTCTTCATAATTTTCTAAAGAACCTTATTCCGGACGAGCCATCCAAAGGGGGGAAGCCTTGTAATTATTACCTTCCGGGGTAAAGAACTTCACATCTCCAGAGCCGCAGTGACCATCGAGATAAGCAAGATTGGCATTATTTCCGTGCCGATATTTAATACGAGTAGCCGATTCCGCCGAAACATCATTGGCAGCCTTGCTTTCAGAGATAAAAAATGTCGCCGAAGTATCTTCTACCTGACCTAAAGTAAAATAACGGTCAGAAACTGTACGGGCATCATCCTTATTATAGAGATAACCATTCAACAGATAATTTGTATACCATGCACCAACAGATTGCGTACCAACTCCCCAATGATTTTCCGGGGCACTTGGACATTCAAATGTTGACGGCCATGTTACGCCGTAAGGCCCTGCCACACCTTTTTTATTTCCCTGCCCACCCATATCAGCGAGCAAACCGAACCAGTCATTTTTTGTTTTTGCACCGGCAGCTCTGGCATAAGCCGGAACTGCATAGTCTTTGTTATCGTTGGCATACATTACATTGGCAAGCCCCATAGTACGGAGATTGCCGGTACAGTTAGACTGTTTTGCCCGCTCCCGGGCGGCGGAGAGTGCTGGCAAGAGCATAGCTGCCAGAATGGCGATAATGGCGATCACAACCAAAAGTTCGATCAAAGTGAAACAAGTTTGCTTTTTCATTTTTCTTCCTTTCGTTCAAGGTGTTATGTTTATTTCAAGGTCAATTCAATTACAGGTACTAATGTATCCGGGGCGATGGCCGGGATTTGCAGCATAAGTATATTCTGCTCCAGCTTGGGGGTGATGTTGCTGTGTTCAGCATTGGCTGCTTTCATAGGTATTTCGCTGTGATCGTTCAAAAATCTGGCAAACTTCACCTTGTCTTTCAAGTTGGGCAAAAAGACAAATTTTACCGGATACGCCAGCAAGTGCAGATAAAGTTTTTTCGTTGCCGGGTTGTAGGTGTAGCGGCAATCTTCCGGAACCGGGAACTCCGCCGGGGGCAGGGTGCAGCCGTAGATGGAGTCGGAATTAAGCTCCATCCATTCGCCGATGGCGTTGAGTGCTTTCATGGCACGCTTATCAAATCTGCCCCGGGCGTCGGGCCCTACATTCAAAAGCAGATTACCGCCTTTGCCCACATGGCTTACCAGCATATTGATCAGCTGATGAGGAGTCTTCCAGGAGCTTTCGTCCCGGTTATAGCCCCATGCACCGGAAAAGGTCTGGCAGCCTTCCCAGTAAAGCATATTGCCATCTTTATCCCGCATACCGTTGTGGGGCACATACTGTTCTGGGCTGACAAAGTCGCCGCTGCCGGGAAGTCCCATGCGGTCGTCAATAAGAATATCCGGAGCCAGCTCCCGGATCATGGCAAGGAGTTTTTCCGCTTCCCAATCTTCGGCACATTTACCGTCAGGGAACGGATAAGTAAAGTCAAACCACATAATGTCGATCTTGCCGTAATTGGTCAAAAGCTCCCGCACCTGATCACGCATATACTGACAGTAACGCTTCATATCTCTATTGCTGTTCAGCTCCTCCCGATCCAGACGGCGCAGCGGGTGGTAGCGGTCTACCAGAAAATCTTTGTGGTGCCAGTCAAGGAGCGAGTAATAAAGCCCGGTACGGATGCCTTCAGCACGGAACGCCTCCACGATCTCTTTGACATAATCCCGGTCAGCTTTGTAATCGGTGTAAGCAGTGTTCCACATGCAGTAGCCGTCGTGATGTTTGGCAGTAAAGACCATATACTTCATCCCCGCATATCTGGCGGCTTTTGCCCATGCAGCGGGATCGAACTTGTCGGGCGTAAAAAATTCCGCATAACGCTGATAATCTTCGGGCATGATCTCGCCCCGGGTATGCACCCATTCGCCCCGGGCGGGCACACTGTATATGCCCCAGTGAATAAACATGCCGAAACGGTCATGCAGCCACCAGCTGCGGTCACCGTGCGGATATACTTTCTCCATAAAAAATTTCCTGAAAAAACTCTATAGAAATTCTGTTTTGATAAATTATACAGCAATCAACCGGGTAAAGCAATGGCAAAAAAAATATTTTTGATTGCAAAATGGCGTATTGAATATAATATTTGAAAAATCAGAGCTTATCAGTGGTAATGTGATAACGTCCGAAAAATTGCGCACATTTTGAAAAACAGGACTTGAAAAAAGCCTGTTTCCATGATTGATTATAATATCCACAAAACAACCAATCAAGAAAGGAAACAGGCTATGAACAATGTAGC
>SUVS01000038.1 GCA_015061885.1 Lentisphaerota bacterium | reverse complement strand
CCCCCATACTTCCCCCATACTTCCCCCATACTTCCCCCATCCTCTCCCATACTCTCCCCCCCCCCAAAAAAAACACCCCGACTGCCCGCAGAACGAGTAATCGGGATGTTGTGATTCAGTAACTTGATTACCTTAACACTACTGTAAGACTGTTTATTATTATTTTCCAGAGAGTGAGAGGGCAGTAAAATCGCCTCCCTTGAAGAGGTACTTCCGCCCTTTAGAATCTTTATATTGCTCAAAGTTACCCGGTTCCACATGTCCATCACACATCAACACATTGGCAGTATTATTGTGCCGGAATCTCATACCATAAGTTTCAACTTGAGTAGAGGTAAAAGGATATGGTGATGAATTAAATATCATTACATAATTTATAAATGTATCTTTACTTTCTGTAACACCGAAGCGGGAACAGTCGGCAAAAAAGAGCGATTTGGTAGGATCAAACAGCGAACTGAATTTAAGTTCAAATGTCACATTGTCTCTCTCATTGCCTTTCGGAGGATTATCACAGGAAGTGTATCTATTTTCGCCATAACTGTAATATTTATACTGTTCAGTTCCTCGCGTATCATTCATGCGTTCTACATCGCTGGGGCAAAGATACACATTGTTTTTTGTTTTGTGCCAGAGTTTTTCAGGTTCAGAAGAATAAACATGCATCGCGGCATAGAACTTGTTGCCTGAAATTGACGGAGGAAAATAATCATTCCAATCAGCTGAATACAGTGCAGCATAAATCCCGATTTGCTTCATATTACTCTGGCAGTGGCTGCCTTTTGCCGCCTCACGCGATGCCGAAAGTGCCGGCAGCAGCATTGCCGCCAATATGGCGATAATGGCAATTACAACGAGCAATTCAATGAGGGTAAAGCTGTACAGCTTTACCCGCCTGCAGGCGGGGCTGGAACTTCTTGCAAATTGTTTTTTCATTGTATAATTCTCCCTTTTATTAAATGAAACAGTTTTTTTATTATCCCTATTGCGGGGTATTTTTAATCAAAACGGATCAGGAGCGTTGGCGGCGAACACCCGCAGGAAGTTCTGCCCCAATATCTTGGCGATCGTTTCGTCCGAAAAGCCTCTGGTGACCATCCCCACAGTATAGAGCGGCCAGTTGATCCACGCCAGCGAGCCGATGGCATCTTCACGCGGCTTGAGTACCGGATGGGGGTTCTTTTCCCAGATGCCCCACCACTGATTGCCGGTAAATTCGGCATTGGGGTAGTAGGGAAGCGGCTTGCGGTTCCAGTTGTGTCGGTACTGCAAATCGGTACCGATCTGAACATGATCGTCGCCAATGAGTTTGACGATATATTCGATGTGGTTGAGCATCATCGGCAAATCGTCAGACCCGCCGAGCATACCGCCGTAAGCGTAAACCCCGACCAGACCGCCGTTATCAGCAATAGCCTTGAGCGTTTCGTCATCTTTACAACGTATGAAGTTATTGAGAGCCCGTGCCCCGGTATGCGAAGCCATGATCGGCTTGGCGGAGGCTTTGGCCGCTTCGCGGCTGCTGCGGAGCCCGGTGTGCGGCACGTCAACGATGATCCCGGCTTTATTGAGTTTTTTGATCAATTCAAAACCAAGATCGCTCAAACCGCCGTCAGCGGGTTCGGCACAGCCGTCGGCAATAAAGTTGCGGCGGTTGTAAGAAAGGTGCATCATCCGCACGCCGAGGTGTTTCCAATCGTCGATCCACGAAAGTTCCTGTTCCAAAGACTGCAATTCCCCGACGATCGGCGGCCCATTGATACTCCAGATTACCGCCATACGGCCGGAATCGTTGATCTCTTTGATTTCTTCGGGACTGCCCGCCTGGGCGATGGTATCGCGGAAGTGACGCAGCAGCTGGAAGTTGCAACCCATGCGGCGGATGTCTTCTTCGCGGGATTTACCTTCGGCAACCGTCTGAACCATACAGTTAAGACCGGAAGCCCGGAGGGCACTGCGGAAAATACGGTTGTTTTCTTCGTCATCGCAGATGGCATCGTATTTGGCATATTCGGTACGCTTGGCAAGTTCGCGTTTACCGATACCTTTTTCGAACCATTCGCAGTATTTTTCCTGAATGCGTTTGTTCCAGCACTCTTCCGGCAGGAAGCCGAAGCCATCCATGGCAAAAAGATTTTTGTGCAGTTCAAGACCGTGTTCCAGCTGTGCCTGGGTCGGCTGTAAAGCCTTCAATGCACTGTTCCACGCCAATTCATGATTTTCAGAAATAAAATCCATAATCAATTCCTTTTTGTTTGATATTGATATACTTGATTACATATTGTTAAGCCAATCCATACAGCCCTGCCGGTCGAGTTCCTTACGCAGAACTCCGTATTCCGGCACTTTGAGTGCAGCGGCGATACCAGCCGCCTGACCGGTTGCCAGACAGCCGGCGGCAAGCCGCACGGCACTGACAGCACGCGGATCTATATCAATGATCCTTCCGGCAGTCAGCAGATTTTTTATACCGCGGACTTTGATCGCACCGTAAGGCACCGCCGGTTTGCCGGTGATTTTTCCGCCCCAGGGGGATTCAAAATGTTTTATGTAATGCCCGCCGATAAATGTACCGCAGAACGCCACCGGTTCCGCCGGAGTTTCCGGACTGAAAATATCTTCAATGGTCAAACCGCGTTCGCCTTTGACCGAGCGGGAGTAACGCACCCCCACAATTGGAGCGGCTTTGGTGACCACCGCTTCGGCAAAACACGGCACGTTGCGACGCATAAACTCCATTATCGGTTCGATCTGCCGGTAAAGTTGGTCGTACATGGTACTGTAAAGCTCCGGATCGGCGGCATTGCCGGGTATGGCGGTAAGATTCATCACCACTTCTTCGCGTTCCAGAAGCGGCATACCCATAAATGAATTCTGGATCTTCACCGGAAATTCGCTGACATGCTCCTGAAACTGTGCTACTACGGTATCGCGGTCAAAGCCCTTGACATTACGCACCTTGAACATCAGCGTTTTGGTCATGCTTTCTTCATCGTCGGGCACCACGGTTTCCGCCCCGGCAAGCACACTCAAAACCGCATCGCCGGTGGCATCAACAAACGCATCGGCAGCAAGCTCCAGCACGCCGCCGATGGTCGTTACAGAAATCTTGCTTATTGCATCACCCTGACGCTCCACGCCGCACAGAGCTGCGTTGTAAAGCGTTTTCACGCCCGCTTCGGCAAGAACATCGGTCATGGCCTGCTGCAAGCGGTCTTCATGAGTAACGATCTTGTTTACCCGCCAGTCAAAAGCATTGAGAGCTTTGAGTTTTTCAGCGAGCATACTGCCGACCGCATTGCCCAGAGAGTTTTTGTGCCAGCCGCTTAAAATCGGCGTAAGGCCGTAAACCGCTGTACCGCCGACCGACGGCAAACGGTCTAAAAGCAGAACCTTTGCCCCGGCTTGAGCGGCACCGACTGCGGCGGCAAAACCGGACAATCCGGCACCGGCAACGATACAATCATATTTTTTCATAAAACAAAACCTTTATGGTTTCAGGTTGCTTGCAACTCAACGAGCCGGCAAATACTTCCGGGCCTTTTCAAAACGCTCGTACAGCATATTGAAGTGCTGCATTTTTTCATCATCCCCCATCTGGATGGCTCCTGCCGCCGGTGCTTTGCCTTTGTAATAACCGGGCTTGAATCCGGGCAGTGCCTGAACTTTATATCCTCTGAAAACGAAATCTTTTGATACATCCACAGCACACTCCGCTGCCACCGAATCCGCTTTAAGCCGGGCATCGGGCAGTTTATCCGGCTTTATCGAGCCATCCACCCAGATGGAATCAAGTTTTTCAAAGGGGCTGACCCGGTTGAAATCAGCCACCGTTTTATCAGTCAGATTCGCCTGACGGAGATCTTTTTTTGCCACATACAGCAAATTACCAGCAAGTGCATGCTGAAATTTCATTCCCCACGACCAGCTGGATTTTATGATGTTGTTCATAATATAAAACGGCATCGGCTGCTCGCGGTACTTTCTGTAATATGCCCGCACCGGTATGATGGTTGCAGTGTTGTTGCCGCCGACAAATGTGTTGTGATAAACGAATACTTTGCCCGGATCGAACGGGGCGGGCGGATTTTCTTTGTAAATACCGTTTTTATCGTAATTGACCTTATCAGGGCCGTTTACTTTGTCCGGGGCACCGTAAATATGCACATAACTTCCGGCATGCGGAGCCTGCACAAAGAGGTTGTTGTAATGGTATTCGGTGCGGTAGAACTTCTCGTGCCGCCAGTCGTGGATACGTAGCGGAATACCCGAATTCATAACCAGATTGTTGAAAAACTCGCCGCTTGAAATATATCCGGTGATGATCCCGCAACTGGACATATTCCGGATACTGTTGTTGTAAACTTTTGCACCGGGGCCGCCGGCTTCGATCCCCAGCAGTCCGTCAAAGATCACATTGTCGTAAACATGGGTGTTTTTGCCGATAAAGATGATCCCGACATCATCGGAAGTGGAAACCCCGATCACATATTTGAAAATCAAATAGAGCAAGCCGCCGCGCATATCGTTGCCGCTGCGGAGCTTGAAGTGTTCGTCCTGAATAAACCCGCAAGTAAGGATATTGCCCCGCACGGTGGTATCGGAAACCCCACGGGCAACCTTGACGCGGGCGGAACCGTGCATCAGCAGATTGTTTTCAACCACCGTATTGCTGGATTTGTCGGTTATAAAGATCTGAACCGTACTGCCGCGCATGTAAAGATCACGCAAAGTTACATATTTGGAATTTTTAATTGTTATACCATTGCCGTAAGAGGCTGTAATGGTGTGTTTTGCCGGTTCGCTGCCGTTGGCATAACGCAGATAAAGATTGCCTTTGTACCAGCCGCAAAGCACATAACCAATCACCGGGAAGAGTGCTTCTTCGCGGTCGCGGAAATATGAATGACTGACCATAATATCAGCTTTGACCGCCAACAGATCCAGCCCGGAAAGCCGCTTGCTGGTTTTAGGCAGATAATCTTTCCAGATCATATCCTGCGTGATCTTTTCCGGCAGCGGCTTACGGCGGGGCAGAACCATGTTGAATTTATTGATCTGGGCGATCATTCTGCCATCCATCGTTAACAGATCAGGGCGTTTGGCAAGCGGAATTTTCCAGACATCTTTGCCGATTTCCGGAGCGGGCGTCCAGTTTTTGAGTTCTTTGCCGACCGGCTCTAAAATTGCCAGATAATTACCGGATTTATCGCGGCTGCCGCAGATGGTGATCGGCTTTTCCGCCGTACCGGCTTTATTGCTGACGGTAACATTTTCGCGGAAGATCCCCGGCAGCAGTTTAACTGTATCACCGGCTTTGGCTTTATTGACCGCTTTCTGCACACTTTTCAGCGGCGAATCTGCCGTTCCGGCATTGGCATCGTTACCTTTGGGTGAAACATAGATTTCCGCACAAAAAACAGCACTGGAGGCTGTTAAACACAAAAGCGTTAAAAGATTTTTCATATTTGAAACTCCCGTTACATTATTAAAAAAACAGAATACCTGATAATTTACTGCCCAAATTGCATTTTGTCAAGCCGGAAGTCTATTTTACCGGCAACAAACCCCTCCACGCAACCTGATTAATGTCGGCATTACCAAATTTTCAAAAAAAATCCGGATTTTTTCAGATTTTTATTTGTATTTTGGAATAAATTGGATTATATTGGAACAAATTGGAATAAAACCCGGTATTTTATCAGAGAAAATATGCTGGCATTTTGCGGACAGGATCGTATCCTGATCGATGCCAACGGCAGATTCAAACTGCCGCCGCATCTGATTGAGGATTTTTTAGCCGACGGCAATGGCGATGTAGTTTTTTATTGCCTGCCGGAAGGAGCTTTGGCGATTTATCCGGAAAAAGTTTATACCCAAATGCGTAAGCGTGATGACGATGACATCCGCAAAGCCGGTATGAGTATGCTCAAACGGCGAGATTTGCGGCGTTTCGGAGCATGGAGTACATCAGCAAAGATCACTCCGCAGGGGCGGTTGACCCTGCCCGGCGAGTTCAGGCAGAATACACAGCTTGAACCGGGAACTGAAGCGGTCATCGTAGGCGTTGAGATCGGCGTGGAAGTCTGGAATCTGAAACGCTGGCAGAGCGAACTTGAGCTGATAAACAATCATGAAATGGATCGGGGAGATCTTGAGCTTGCTCACGATCTCAAGTTTGAAGAATAAACTTTTAAGCAGAAAGGCAACTGAAAAATGAAAAAAGTATTGTTCAGCCGCACAACACTTTTTATTGTGTTTGCATTGGCCGCGGTTGCATTGATGGGAACAACGGTCGGCAAACCCGCCGCCAGTGATCTGCACCGAACCGCAAAAGATTTGACTGCCGGAAACAACGCAGAAATGGCATCCCTCGCCCAAACCCGGCCGGGAGCTATCCTGCGGGCAAATGTCATAAAGTAAGATTTTTCATAAAAAATACAGGTTGTTGCAAAACGCTTGAGTTTTGCAACAACCTTTTTTATATCGCTTTAGCGTAAAAAAAACCGCCGGCCTTTTTGCGACCGGCGGTTTTGATTTGTTTACAACTTATGCAAGTTTTACATCGAGGATGTAATTGAGTTTTTCGTTCTTGCTGGAGAACTCATCGCTGCTTACTCCGACAAAGACCCGGTAATCGCCAGCGGCGGTCAGGCCGTCTGTGTAATCAAGCATATCAGTCCAGACACCGTTGAGTTCGTACTGATATTTGATCTCGATACCTTCGGAGAGATTTTCAAAGGTCAGAGATTTGCCCAACTCAAGGTTGAATTCGTAGTAGTCAAACTCATTGGCATAGACCGAACCGTCGTTGGTTCCGACTTCAAGCTCACCTTCCATGTCGATGATCGTTGCCTTGTTCCACGAACCGGTAGCATCGCCGAGATCAAAGTCCACATCTTTACCATTGGTGGCAACCAGTACCGAACTGGCGGTGGCATTGAAGACTTCCATGCCACTGACAGCATTGACCTTCAGCATGGCATTTTTCCCCATGGAGAGGGTGTCTTTGCCTTCGCCGAAAGCGATTTCTCCGTCAACAACCGTGCTGGTGTTGTCTCCGACTTTGAAAGTATCTTTACCGGCGGTCATTTCCACATTGCCGTCGATAACAGCATTGGTCAGGACTGCACCGGCTTTCTTGGAAGCGGCTTTGCCGTTGGCAACAGTGAACTTGTTCACATTTTTCAACGCATCGGCTTTAAAGTCGCTCTGCCCGCCGACTTCAACACTGGAAGCATTGGTAATGATACCGGCAGTAAAGCTGGCAAGTTCACCGGCACCGGTCTTGACGGTCTTGGCGTTGGTGATATTGCCGACTTCAACAGTTGCGTTTTTGCCGCTGGTGAACTTGCCGTTGACGAGAGTTACATCACCGGCGGTAAAGCTGCTTTCGGCACCCACGCTGACAGTTGTTACATTGGTAATTTTGCCGACTTCAACAGTTGCGTTTTTGCCGCTGGTGAACTTGCCGTTGGCGAGAGTTACATCACCGGAGGTAAAGCTGCTTTCGGCACCCACGCTGACAGTTGTTACATTGGTAATATTGCCGACTTCAACATCGGTTCCTTTACCGGAAGTAATGCTGTTCTTGCCGCCGGCGAGGTTGATATTTCCGGCATAGAAGCGGCTGTCGTTACCGATGGAGATCTTGTTGGTCTTTTCGGTACCTTCAATATAATTGAAATCTGCCACAGAACTGTTGCCGACAGTGATTCCGGCGATACCATTGACATCGCCATTGACTATCATGGTGGATTCCTTGCCGACCTTGACCGTGGTACCGGTACCGCGGTCAACACCGCCGTTGTCAATGCCGCCCAGTTTCAGGGTTGCTTTGTTGGCGAGGGTAATTTTGTTGTTCATAGCGGCGGCTTCATACATACCGACAACCACCACCATTGCATCTTTGGCAATGTTCAGATCGGCAACACCGAGCAGACTGCCGGTTACATCGACAGTGCTGTTGGCACCGACCGCGATCTTGTTCTTGCCGCCGAAGAGATTCACACCACCCTTGATTTCCACATCGTTGTTGGCACCGAAGGAAACGGTATTGTTGGTATTCTGACCGAGCACATCGCCGGCAATCGTGAGTTTACCATCCTTGCCGGTGGTGAACTGGGAGATATTTTCCACATCGCCGTTGACGGTAACATCGGTATAGTTGCCGATCTTGACGGTGGTGGAACCGCCCAATTCGCTCTTGTGAATACCACCGATAGCGAAGACAATATCTTCAGACTTGCTGCCATTTTTGACCGTAAAGCTGGTTTTGCCGTCACCCATGACCAGATTCACACCGGCAAGAGCCGTGGAAGCATTCTTGCTGTCGATGACTACCTTGTCAAACTCTTCGGTGGAAGTTTCGTCGTCATCACCGACCACACCGGCGGTGATGTTGATCATGTTATCTTCTTTGACCAGATACATGTACTTGCCGTCAGCATGTTCATAGTAGTAAATGCCCATGGTTTCTTTGACCGCAAAATCGTTGACCATATAGATATTGGCAAGATCGGTATTGACATTGATCTGGTTGTCGGCATCGGTGATGTTCAACTTGAGATTTTCAATGGTGTTGCCATTCAAGGCGGCATCAGCCACAGTCAGGACGGTATCTTTGGCGGCACCCTTGAGCAGAATATCGCCCAATTTGTCGTTGGAGTCGAACACGGTCGATTCGTCAACAATCAGTTTTGCATCGCCGCCGTTGATCGCCAAGGCGTTTTTATCACCGCTGACAGCCAGTTCGCCGCCGTTGATAACGCCGCTGAACGCAGTTTCAGCACCCAGAGCAGCTTTACCATCCACGATCATGCTGCCGTCAACATCAATACTGACATTACCGTTGAGTACGGCACCATTTTTCAGTGCCATATCGCCGTAAACCTTGGCGGTAACAGTGGAATCACCGGCAACCGCGAAGGTGGAGCCTTCCTGAACCTCGATAACATCAGCATCAAGCACAGCACCGTTGACCAGCAGATCGCCGTTGCGGGTATCGCTGTAACCGACATAAACAGTACCGGTGGCATCGACAGTTGCACCTTCTTCGATTACGAACTGCGAACGCAGACCTTCGACATCGGTACCAATCTTGGTGGCACCGTTGTTACTGGTGCTGTTGGCGTTCAGAACAACATTTACATCCTTACCGGAAACAGTTACATTGCCGGCAGCTTGCAAATATTCCGCAGAAACATCGCCATAGATATTCAAGTTCCCCATTGCTTTGTTGAAGATGCTCTTGGCTTCGAGTTCGCCGTACACATTCAGAGTGTGTTCGTTTGCAGATTCGTTATCCGCAATATAGACCTGATGTGCCTTGACATAAGAATCGTTGTCAATATTGACAGTGGTGCTGCCCATCAAGTCTTCGCCTTCTTCCGGAACATCGGACTCATGACCGGGCTTGTAGAAACCACCGACCTTCATTTGAGCCAGACCAAAGCCTGCTTTATCCATCTGACCGGTAATATCAACCGTACCGTTCTGGGCGGCAAAGTCCACACTATCCAAACCGGTTACATCCCAGGTGGCATCCACGCTACTTTCAATCGAACCGAAAACGATCTTATTCAGACCTTTGCCCAGATTGATATCAGAAGCACCGGTAACATTGAGCGTACCGCCGATGATTGAACCATTCAGCGTTGCGTCATTAGCATTGATTTCGCCGGTGAGCTTGCCGATTTTGAGATAACTGTCGCCGGTTACATCCAGAGTACCTTCCGCGTTATCCAGTTCTTTGACCAGAATCGAACTGCCGTTGACTTTGACATCGCCGGTATTGACTGCATTGTCAGCAGTCAGCTTGGAGGAAGTTACATCCATATAACCGCTGTTGTCAAGAGTACCGGCGTTGAAATATGATGCCTTGTTCACTTTTACAGTACCGGCGTTGATAACCTTACCGGCAGCGGTGAAAGATGCACCAGCTTCAACGGTAAGGGCTCCGCTGGCATGGATGTTGGCATCTACCTGATTGGGCTGATTGCCGTTGATTGCAATATCAACAGAGGCTTTTTCGCCGGAAACAGTCAAACTGCTGCCCTTTTCCGCATACTGGGCATTACCAATAAGCAATGCAGTACCGGGATTACCGGAAGTTACCAGTGCGATTTTGCCGTAGCTGACAACTTCACTGCCGTAAACCGCCAGTTTACCTTCGGTAGTTTCAGCACCCGCCAACGATGAATTTGCATCAATAACGGCTTTGGCGTCGATAAACTGAATAGCAGAACTTGAGGTGAATGTTGCATTGGTAATGTTGAACACAACACCGTCTGCACCTTCGAATCTGGTAACACCGTTTACCTTCCAACCAAGATTCTGACCACCTTCCCACAGGAAACCTTCAACACCGGTTGTAACATAATCACCACTGATGGTATAAGTTCCAGCTGCCCCTGCCTTGAAAAACAGATTGCCGTATTTCTCAAGCGTTACAGTGCCATCGGCAGTAACACTATTGATACCGCCAGCCAGCAACGAAACCCATTCACCGGATACACTGCTGTAAGTACCACCGGTAATTACCACTGCGGTAGTTTCATCGGTAGCATTTTCGGCAATATCATCCAACGAAGCAAAGGCGTTGACGCCGAGAACCTTGCCGTCGCCGAGATTGATGTTGGTTTCACCATCCCATTCAGCATTGACATAGATGGTATCAAAGGTAGTGTTGTAAGCCCACAAGTCGCCGGCTTCATCGACCCAAGTACCACCAATGTTCACATTTACCTTACCATAGTCACTGTCGGCGTTGTCTTCGGCATCAATAACCTTCCACATACCGTAAGAACCTGCAGCGATGTTGATATTGACGACACCATCGGCACCGTTGAACGCACCATTAACTGTAAAAGTACTGTCATTATCAATAGTAACAGAACCACTGTTGTAAACCGTACCGGCAGTCAGAGTTGATTTTTCAACATTGATTGCACTTTCGGTATTGACACGCAGTTCGCCACCGACTTTTACAGTACCGCCATCCTTAACATTGAGCGTACTCTTGTAGTCGGCCTTGCCTTCATCGGTTCTTGAATCATAGACATAATTGTAACCGATCCACAGATATTCTGCCAGATCAAGAGTTGCACCTTCGCCGCTTACGGTAACAGTTGCCGAAGTCAGAAGAGTGCGGTCAATAGCTTTACCGGCATTGATGATTTTACCATTTACGGTTACATTGGCATAGGTAAAACGCAGATGCGACTGCGAATCATTTTCCACCATGTTGATGGTAATATCTTTATCAACAACGATGTTGCTAAGATTGCCCGCAACATAATAGCCGTTGGAATCCAGATAACCTTCAAAGAAGACATTCTGCTTGAGGTTTATGGTACCGGCACCGGTCAGGGTCAGCACTTCATCGTTCAATTTGCCGACCATTCCCAGACAATATCCGTCCATATTCAATGTACCATTGACTGTAACGGTATCGCCATCAATGTATCTGGTATCAAGTCTGTGGATGTTGACCACATCGGTTGATTTTTCACCGATAGTAAGATTACCCATAGCACGGGCGGAAACAGAACCGGAAATATTTGAACCGTCAGTAATTACAGCATCTTTGCCCAGACGCAGAGCGTTGCTGCCGTAAACATTGTCAATATTGACTTTGCTGGTACCGCCAACGATAACATACGCACCGCTGCCGGTATCAAGTTCGGTAATATCAAGCTCAACATTGTCAAAAGTGGCAGCCGTATCGCTGTTGTGAACAAATTTTTCAACTGCAAATGTTGAATCGCTTACCTTAAGCAAGCCCTGATTCTTTATGCTTGCGGCAGTCAATCCTGAATTTTCTTCAACAACAAGTTCGCCATCAGCATTGACAACGATCGATTCAGTGGTTTTTGTTTTATAAGCATCGGTAACCTTGCCGTTACTGTCAGCATAAGTCCAGTCGAGCGTGGCTCCGTTGGTCAAAATCATCTGGGCTTTGCCGGTGGTACCGTTGCCGATGGAGATGCCATAAAATTCAGTAGCATTGCCCCAGCCGGACTGGCGGACTGCACTGCCGTCAAATTTTATCATTGCCGAACCACCGTCAACAGTATTGACAAGTATTGCGGAAGCATACAGTACAGAATTATTCAGCGTTATCGAGCCATTGTCGCAAGTTTCAAAGATATATCCGGCGAAGATGGTCGAATCGGTTGCGGTAAATTTACCGCCCGCCTTGAGAGCCAGTTTGCCGTAATCGCCCCAAGCCAGATACTGCTTGTTGCCTTCAGCATCGACTGCCACATCGTCAGCGGCGGCATTGCCGACTTTAATATCACCGATGGAAAAATCTCCTTCATCTGCCAGACCGATAACCGAATTGGTGATCTGTATTTCAGAATCTTTGTAGAAAGTTACCCAGGTCAGGTTGTCAACCGTGTTACCACCGTCAAGTTTGGAATTTTCGATGATAAACTTGGCTCCGCCCACGCCGCTTGAACCGTTGTCACGCAATTTGGTCAAAGTCAAATCAGCATCGCTGAACTTGACAACAGTGCCACGGCTGGCAGCTTCGATATAAGGCACATAAGCACCGGCACCGCCGGTGATGGTTACTGTACCAACCGCCGAAATACTCGTATTGGTAGCAGGCACATAACCCATACCATTTCCGGTGTAAACTCTTTCGGTATTACCATAGTTGACAGTCGTACCATCAACCAGTTTACCGGCGGCATTGGCTTCAGTAATGGTATCAAACTTATTGTACCCCTGAATGGCGGTATTTGCGTCAGCAGAAGTATTTTCGGATTTGACACCGGCGGCATTAACTGCACCGACATAGATTACATCTGCCTTCTGATCAGTAATAATCACATCACCGTCAGCACCGTAAGCCAGATTAAAGTCTCCGGCATTTTCCAGTGTTACTTTACCAGCCAGACTTTCAGTACCATTCAAATCAATAACGGTCTTGGTGCCACCGGTAAAGCCGGCAGCATCAATGATGATTGCACCATCGCCGGTCAGAGTGTTGGCAGATACCAGAGAACCGGCAGCCGAAACAGTAAGACTTCCGCTGTTGACAACCGAAGCAGCACTCAAAGTTGAGTTTGTCAGCGTAAGTGTACCCTTGTTGGTATAAGCACCCTTTTCAATAGTAATTTCAGAATCTGTAACTGTCAAAGTACCGCCGTTACCGTTGTAACGATCATTGCCACTGCCGGTAACAACCAGTTTGGAAGCATTCAGCGAGTAAGAAGAATCCTTGTCTTCAGTCATAAAAATAGCAGTTAAAATATCGCAGTTGTCAAAAGACATGGAAATCACATCACTACTTTCGCTGAAATAGATATTCGCCGCATCAACCACAGAGTTGTTAAATGCAAGCGTGAATTTACCGGCAGTCTTGCTGTTGCTGAAAGAACCGGATTTACCAACGATAACATACGCATTGTTCACAGTAAAGAAACTGCCATCGGCAGCATCATTACCGGAACTGGTGGACAAACGGATACCTTTTTCAGCATAGAAAGAAGCATCTTCATCCGTCAAAGTCGAACGGTCAACCTTACGGGCATCGGTCAGAGAACCGTTAACGGTCAATTTATCACCGTATTCCAGACCGTAGGCATTGCCGATTTTGTGAGTCAATTTCAAAGAAGCACCTTCTTCAACAACGATTTCAGCATTTGCCCCGTCGTAACTGCTGGCATAGTAAGTACCGAAGTCATAAAGGTTGTTGAAAGTGTTATCACCTCTGAAAGTTACTTTACCGACAACGCTGGCATCGCCAACAACAGTCGAATCCTGAATAATTGCACCTTCGTACAAATCAAAATCACCATCGCCGGTCATATTGGCAATGTTCAAGGTGCTTACGCCTGCCTTTACATTGACTGCCCCATTGTTGGTCAAAGTACCGATTTCCAGAGAACTGCCGTCAACATCAATGGTATTGCCTTCTCCAACATTAACATTGGCAACGATCAAACGGCTGCCGTTATCAAGATTGATCACATTTCCGCTGTTGGTCATAGCCAAGCTGCCGGCAGCATCGCCACCGGAAACTTTCAGCACCGAGTTATCCACATTAGCAGTAAAGTTTTTGCCGCCGATATTAAACCAGGCACCGCCTTCGAAGTAGGTATTGTTCAATTCGAAAGTACCGCCATTGCTGTTGCTCTGAACAGTGGTGTAGCCAGCCTTAAACTGTGGGCCATCAGTCAAGTTTTTATCCGCAGTATCAGTCAAAATACCGTTGATCGTCAAAGAGCCGTTGCCGTAATTCCAATCCAACTGACCATCAGAGTGCCCCAACTCGACCTTCCCGGTTTCGTTGACAGTAATACCGTTGTTGGAAGTCCAAACCTTCAAGCTCTTGGCAGAAAGTTTGCCGTCAATAACCATTCCTTCGTTATTAGTCCAGAAGCCGTTGGCTACAACATCCAACCAGTCTATATCTACGCCTTCTTCGATGGTCAACGAAGCGCCATCCCCCTGCACTTTGACTGCAATCGAGTCAGTGCCAGCCGGAATAATAGAAACTTTATAATCAGCACCGTTGGCGGTACCGATAACGAGTTTCTGGCTGATATTGAAGTAATCGCTGGTATTGGCAACGCCGTTTGCAGTCAGATCGCTTTCGATTTCAATACGGGTCACATTGGTGTTGCCTGCCGCCGCTGCAAGTGCGCTTTCAAAGTCTGCAAACGCGTTCACGCCGAAGAATTTGCCGACACCGACAAGTGCATTGTCCGCCTGACCTGCCCAATTGTTGTTCACATAGATAATGCTGGTGTCAGCGGCAGCCGGATCAGTTTCGGTCGTAATATAGGTTTTGCCGCCGTCAACGATCACCACGGCATCTTCATTACCGGTGACGTTGACATCCACACCATCACCGGTGGCACCGCTGATGATCGCTTCGGAACCATTCAAACCGCTGGCATCGACATTGACAACCGTATTGGTCAATTCGCCGCCGGTGATTTCAACCGGACCAACTACGGTAATACCTTTGTCGCCGCCATTGATCACGGTGTTGCTGCCGTTGCCTTCGCCGTTGAGTTTGACATCATCCAGCACGATTTGCGTGCTTTCAGAGTTATAAATAGCAATCGCAGCACCGCCGCCGCTGGCATCTTCGCCGTTACCGGCAGCCACGGTGGATTCGGTGATGTTCATTTTAATATCTTCGTTGCGGTATTCAATACCGAAAGCGTTGCTGCTCTTGCCGCCAGCACCGCCGGTGATCGTAGAACCGGTAATATCGATCGATTCGCAGGAAGTACTCATATTTGTATAGATACCAGCACCGCCCTGACCGTAGTTGCCGCCCTGACCTTCAGCCTTGCCGCCGGTTACAGCGGAATCAGCCACATCCAGAGTTCCGCTGAACTGATTGGAAACGTTGATCGCAACACCGGCATTCCACCAGTTGCTGCCGCCACCGTTGACCGTGCTGTCGGTGATCGTCACTTCGGAAGTACCATGCAAACTGATACCACAACCACCGTTTGCAAAAAGTTGGGAAACATAGCCGGTCCATTCAGCATTGGTTTTGCCATAGCCGCCGGTGACAGTGGAATTGGTGATTTCGATCTTGCCGCCGGATTTATTGGGAGCATAGATACCAACAGCAGCAGAACTGAGCGAACCGATGCTTTCGCAATCAGCATTACGGGTTGCCATACCGGCGGTGATCGTGCAGTCAGTGACCTTCAAACCGCCGGTTGCATTATAAGTTACCGCGTTGGTGTAGTATCTGCTGTTGACAGCTTCGCCGCCATCGACTTCGACACCGTTGAGTTCCAGCGAGGTAGGAACCACGGTTTTGACGCCGCCAACTTCGACTTCGCCATCCATAACTTTGATCACTGCATCGTTGAAAGCCGGACTGTTGCCGGCAACGGTCATTTTACCGTTGCTGATAACCACATCAGCACCATTCTTGATATAGGTTTTACCGGTGAAAGTAAAACCGCCCAGATCAATGGCAATATCTTTGCCGTCGATTGAAATGCTCTCTTCAGTGATACTTTCAGTCAAGACGATTTTATCACCGTCTGCCGCCGCATTAATCGCAGCCTGCAACGAAGTGTACTCTTGTCCGGTACCAACTTTAATTTCCGCCATAACTTTACCCTCTTTCTCTTTTTTTGGTAATTTGTTATTTTGTTTATATTGTTAAAAATTTATTTGTTTATGCTTTATATTTTTATGGGAATGTATGGGATTTTATGGGAGATTATGGGAATGTATGGGAAGGTTTCACTCCCCGGCTCTCATACTCTCTCATACTCTCTCATAACAGCACTGGCAAAAAATTCCGCACAAAACCAGTAACCGCCTACCCATCAAAGAGTTAGCTTAAAACCTCCAATTTTTCTATACATTTCTACAAAAAATTACGATGCAAATTTACACCAAATCTGCTTTAAATGCAAGTTTTTTATGAACAAAATCTACTATTTTTTTGCAATAAAATTTTGACCACTCCGGAAAATGCAAAGTTCCCATCCCTATACATTAATATATACACGCGGCTGTTTTACGGAAAAAATCGTAAAAAAATTACAAAAAAATTTGTAAATATCGTTGTTGCATGTATTTTAAAAGAATTGTTGTGGTAATGCGGCTCGGTGCCGTCATTGCCGTTGAGTTAAAAAAGTAACAAACAAAAAAACAGAACAATCAAACAATGATCAAAAAACTCAGAACCCCCGACGTCGAAAGCAGCAACTTCGTTGATCTTTCGTTCAGTGCCAGCATGGAAGAACTCTTGACCGGTATCACCGCCGCCAAGAAAGAATTTGTCCCCGGCAGCATCCTCGAAGGTAAAATCGCTGAAAAACGCACCGACGGTGCCCTCGTTGACATCGGTTACAAAGCCGAAGGTTTCGTACCCGCCGCCGAATTCACCAACTGGGAAACTCTCTCCCGCGGCGATGTCGTCAGCGTCTATCTCGAAGAAAGCGAAAACGAAAACAGCATGCCCGTCCTGAGCGTCCACAAAGCCAATGCTATCATGGCTTGGAACCGCATCACCAGCGAATGTGGCGAAGGCTCGATCGTCAAGGGTCTTATGAAGCACAAAGTCAAGGGTGGTATCATCGTTGACATTCAGGGCGTTGAAGCCTTCCTGCCCGGCAGCCAGGTCGATGTCGGCCAGGTCCGCAATATGGATGAATACATCGGCAACGAATACGACGTCAAGATCCTCAAGATCAATACCGACCGCCGCAACATCGTTGTTTCACGCCGCGAACTGCTGGAAGAAACCATGCGTGACATCCGCAGCAAACTCCTCGGCGAAATGAAAGTCGGCGATCTGCGTATGGGTAAAGTCAAGAACATCGTCGATTTCGGTGCCTTTATCGACCTCGGCGGCGTTGATGGCTTGCTCCACATCACCGATATGTCCTGGGGCAGACTTTCCCACCCCAGCGAAATGCTTCAGGTCGGTCAGGATATCGAAGTACTTATCCGCGACATCGACATGAGCAAAGAACGCGTCAGTTTGGGCTACAAGCAGAAGACCAACAACCCCTGGAACGAAGTTGACAGCAAATACCCCGTCGGCAGCAAAGTCAGCGGTGTGGTCGTCAACATCATGCCCTACGGTGCTTTTGTTGAACTCGAACGCGGCGTGGAAGGTATGATCCACGTTACCGAAATGAGCTGGACCAAACGCATCACCAAGCCGACCGAAGTCGTCAGCCAGGGCGAAACCGTCGAAGCCGTTGTCCACGACATCGACAAAGAAAACAAGCGTATCAGCTTGAGCTTGCGTCAGCTCGACCGCAATCCGTGGGAAATGCTTCTCGAAAAGCACCCCGTCGGCAGCAAGGTCGTCGGCAAAGTCCGCAACATGACCACCTATGGTGCTTTTGTTGAAATCGAAAATGACATCGACGGCATGATCCATGTTTCCGACATGTCCTGGACCCGCAAGATCAACAATCCCTCCGAACTGTTGAATGTCGGCGACGAAGTCGAAGCCGTTATTCTGGACATCAACCCCGATCAGCAGCGTGTCAGCCTCGGCCTGAAGCAGCTCGAAAATGACCCGTGGGAAAATATCGAACAGCTCTACAAAATCGGCGATGTTGTCAAGGGCAAAGTCACCAAGATCACCGCTTTCGGTGCTTTTGTTGAACTTTCCAACAAAATCGACGGACTTATCCACATCTCCCAGCTCTCCAAAGACCATGTCGAAAAGGTCAAGGACGTGCTGAATGTCAATGACGAAGTCGAAGCCCGCGTGATCAAAGTCGATCATGACGAACGCCGCATCGGTCTCTCCATCAAGGCTGTTACCGAACAGTTCAACGAAGAAGACCTCAAGGCCGCCGGCGAAGAATACGCCGCCGCCGCCGCTCTCAAACCCGAAGATAACATGGTCTCCCTCGGCGACCTCTTCGAAACTCAGAGCAAGTAAGAGATCATCTCTCGCACTCCACACCCTGTCAGTCCGCTGACAGGGTGTTTTTTTGTAATAAAGAGGGGGTCTTGAGGAGGGGAAAAAGACCTTTTGAGGGAAGGTCCTTTTTCCCCTCCTCAAACTCCACCCCTTTTTCCCAAACCTTTTATTGGCATTTATCTTTTTGCATTGCAAAACTGTTGATGTTGTTTGCCAACAGCACACGCGGCGGCACGCCGCGATAGGGCGGTCAGCCCCGCGAACGCATGGGAGGGCAGTTTGCCGGATACATTCCGGCAAACCGAGCGGAAAGGTTCCGCGAAGCCGACCGGAGTTGAGCGAAGCTCCCGGCGTTTGAGGGCACCGCGTCAGCGGTGGTTAAGGCGGCGTATGCCGCCGCTCTAACTAAAAATCGCCAGGTAATTCGCACTGGATATTGCTGCTGATGGAGCAAGGGGTTCCAAGGGGACAATGCAATGCCCCCTTGGGATGTGCAAGGTCTGTTATGTCGAATAAGTTGATAAGTCAAGCCGTACCAAAACAATATCGCAGGATTTATTTTTCAAACATCCCGTTGGAGAAAAAGCCAATATATGTTTGAGTATTGATAAAGAAATGATGATTTTTTTGTAGAATTGAACGAAAAAATAGAAAAAGGCTATTGCTACGCTTGGGAGTTTTTTCAACAGCCTTTTATTGATATTTTTTTTAACTGCCCTTGACAAATGACTTTTTTTGATGTATATTTTAATTAAATCGTTTTAATTAACACTGAAATGGCATCGGTTGATATGAACAGACATCCTAAAATACGGTTGAAAGATATTGCCGCTGAACTTGGTTTATCTTCTGCCACGGTATCTTTGTGTCTGAACAACACCCAGACCCGTTATCAGCTCAATGCCGAAACTGTCCGCAAAGTCCGGGAGTTTGCCGATAAAGTCGGTTATGTGCCGGATCGCACCGCAAGACTTCTCAAACAGGGTTCGACCCGCTGTGTGGGCTTGCTGACCAACCGGCATTGGCGGGCGGGTCAGAAGTGCCTGCCGGCAGTTTTTGCCGCCGAACAGCAGCTTTCCGCCGCCGGTATAGAGTGTCGGCAATTAAGTTGCAGCGATCAGCTTGAGGGCATAAAGCAGCTGCGGGAGCTGAACTGCCGCGAGATCATCGTTTTTGACCCGGTGGTCGATGATGATTCGTATTGCACAGTAACCTGCACGCAGGAAAAAATCAGCCGTTATTTTCCCGGCACAACGGTTTACGCGGTGGATTATTCAGTTTCCGGCAAATGTTGTCAGGTCAATACGCCTTCATTTATCCGTCTGGGGGTGAAGGTCTGGGATTTCCACGCCAAACTGGTTGAAGTTATGCAGAAACATTTCCCCGGCGAAATCATGATGCAGTCGTGGCGTTGCAGTATGCCGTACCTCAAAGGCACACACAGTTTGCCGCCGGAGTTGATTTTTGCCATCGACAGCGAAAATCCGTTCAAGATCGGCGAAGCCGGTGCTTTGCAGTTTTTAGCGGCACGCAAAAAGCATCATATAACCAATGTGTTCTGGGGCGATGACCGCATGGCGTGCGGTTTTATCAACGAACTGATAAAGCATGGGGTAAAAGTTCCGGACGAAGTAAATGTCATAAGTTTTGACAATTTGGAATTTTCGCGTTATCTGGCGATCCCGCTGACCACCTGGGGGGTACCGATACTGCCGCACACCAATCTGGTATTGGAGGCATTACTGAACAAAAAGCCGCTTGAAAATCAAATATCATTGCCGGTACTTTCTGCAGGCAAGTCAGCAAATTTGAACAAAGAAATTCTCGCCGAACTGGCACCTTACTGTCAGTTGGCAAGCAATAAAGATTATTAAGTCAATTTTATAACAAACCAAAAGAAAGGTTGAAATTATGAAAAAGTCATTCACTCCGATCGGACTGCGGACAAAGAAAACACAAATCAGTTACGAAGGTAAGAGCCCTGCCCATGGGCAGGGTAAAGCATGCTTTACCCTCATTGAGCTGCTCGTAGTGATCGCTATCATCGCCATATTGGCGGCAATGCTCCTGCCCGCACTTTCCGCCGCCAGAGAGCGGGCAAAAAGTGCCAACTGTATAGCTAAACTCAAACAGATCGGATTGGCAGTACACATGTACGCCGATACCAATAACGGCAATGTGCCGGTAGGTTTGCGGGAGGGATGCGAAAGCAAAGGATGTATCCTGATGATGCAGAACAAATTCGGTACTAATGTAGCCATGAAAAATCCGGTTCTGCTGCTGTTGACCAGCGGGTGTTTCCCGGTGGAAGAATTTCCCAGCGGTTATACTTCACAGTATAGTACTGACAAGGTCAAAATGTGCCGAGACAAATACTTTGCCTGCCCCAGCGACACACAGAATATCAAAGATAACGATGCTACTTACACCAGTTACATGTTCTATTTCATCAACCGGAAAGCCATCAGCAACGGCGATCACAGCGGCAGTGTTTACGGTGGTACTACCATCGAAGCCGGACGCACTGTAATCGGCACCGACAGCCCTGACAATGCCATCATTACCGACATGTTTGTTTACAACAATGCAACAACTGTTTTCAACAATCATGCCAGCGAAATGAGCAACTTTTTGAAGCTCGGCGGTCAGGTCGAAACTCACAGCACCAAGAGTGCAAAGAGTGCAAAATACTGGAATTGGCTCGGCGAAAATGTTGATAAATTAACTCTGTGAAGTTTCCATGAAAAGTATTGTTTGCATTGTTTGTGCCGCATTAACAACTTTAATGTTGCCGGCGGCGGAGTTGTCCGGCGTTTTAACGCCCGAAGTATTGCAGAAACGCTCCTTTGAACTGCCCGCAGGTGTTTACACTACCGGTAACTTTACTCTGCCGGAAAATTTCACCTTGAATTTTGCTCCGGGGGCAATGATCGAAGTAAAAAAAGGTGCTGTTTTGCGGATCAATGGAGCGTTCAACAGCAGTTTGCAGCAGATATTTTCCGGCGAAGGAAAAGTTGAAGGCAAGCCGCAGATCACAGCCGTTTATCCGGAGTGGTTCGGAGCAAAAGGCGACGATAAGACCGACAACACAACGGCATTGCAGAAAGCGGCAAATCTGGCAGAAAAAAGTCAGGGCAGACTCTTGCAGATAAATCAGGGCAGATACCGTTTTTCTGCTGATATAACCATCAAATGCAATGTAGTCTGCCGCGGCACCCTGGTCTTTGCCATGGAGTTGGATCCCGGCAAAACCCATGACCGTTTCCGGGTACATTATCCATATAACTACCCGAAACGCCCTGCCCGTGTAATGATTATGCCGGATGAACAACCCTACCGGATGAACACGAAAAACTTTTTCGGAATCAAACGCAATACATTCAAACTGCCAAAATACAAAGCTCTGGCAGTCCAGAACAGCAAAGAATTCATCGACCTCAAAGAAGGCGGTACGCTCACCTTTTTGAGTACCGACTTTTTCACCACCCGTGCCAACAACCGCAATGACGAATATTACAATAAAGAAGATATTGTCATGCTGACCAGTTACGCCGGGGATGTTTTCCCGGAGTTCAATTTTGACTTTGATGATTTCACCCAAGCTCCGGCGTGGGATGCTGCCAGAAATTACAAAAAAGGTGATTATGTAAAAGTCGGCAAAGATATTTTCAAAGCCACGCTGGCTTCGGGCCCCAACAGTAAATACAGTCATAAAACCTACGGCACATGTACGCCCGGACCGCGTGATCCGGCAAAGGGTCTGCGGCAGAAAGTTACTTACACAAACGGCAAAAAAGATATTCTCAACTTCTGGGTAAAACTCAATTATATTGTTGAATACACTCCGCCGCAGCAACCGTTGACCATCGACGGACTCGCAATCGAAGCATATCTGACTGACGACGATCCCAATGTAAGAGTGGTTCACTCACAGCTCATGTTATGCAAACGCAGCAATGTTACTTTCAACAATCTCTCGTTGAAGATAACCGATCCGAGATTGCACATTTACAATCTTTTGAGCATTTCCGGAAATATGAATCTGACCTTCAACCGCTGTTATTTCTCCGGTGCATTGATGCATGGCATGGGCTACAATGTTATGTCGCACAACACGGCAAACAATGTATTCAACAATTGTATATCGGTCAACTGCCGCAACGGTCTGGGGGCCAGACACGGCAAAAATATCACCATCAACGGCGGGCATTACAACCGTATAGATGACCATTACGGTAAAAATTATGTGATCCGCGATTGTGTTTTTGATGCCTGGAGCACCTGGGTTTTGGGCTACCGAACCCCGAAGTGCGATCCCAATAAACTTATCCGCACCCGCAGTACGGCGGTGGTCTTTGCCGGAGAAAATATTACTATTGAAAACTGCAAAGTCTATAACCCGCGTTACATACTCTGCAACCGTGCCGATGTCGGCGACTTCGGCGGCAAGATCGTTTTACGCGATATTGCCATATTCTCCGACAATCCGGTAACTGTGGTCAATCACACGGTGCATGATGATTTTGATTACGCTCATGATGTAATAAAACCGCAAACGGTCTTGATCGACAATGTAACCAGAACCGGCAAAGGCGAATTGCGGGCAGAAATCACCGGTACCGGCAAAAACTGTTATATCCTGCGCGACAGCGATGTCAAAGGTCTGAACAAGTGAGGCAATAAAATGTACTTCAAATTTCCGGAAGAATATCATACCATTGATGCCCACAACCATATTTGGGGAACAGACCAGACCCGCATGGATCAACTGCTGGCGGCGGCGGATGCTTTGGGAATCGAAAAACTTTGTATTTCTGTACCCATAAAAGACCGTGTTGTGGAAGTCGAAAAATTCCGTAATGCCAATGATGCGATCATTCAGGCAATGCAGTACAGCGACCGCTTTCTGGGGTTCTGTTTTGTCGATGCCGCCGCCGGAGATGAAGCGGTTGCAGAAATCGACCGCTGTATCATTGGGCATAAAATGCGTGGTATAAAACTCTATCATCAACGCAAAGCCCAAGATCCGGTACAGGCTCCGGTCATGCAGAGAGCGGCGGAACTGGGCGTACCGGTATTGCTCCATGCGGGGCGTTTTCTCGACCCGGATGCCATGAACCGTGAACCGTACTCCAGTGATGCGGGGGATTTTCTGGAAGCATTGGAACGCTATCCGGAAACGATTTTCATGCAGGGACACATCGGCGGCGGCGGCGACTGGGAGTGGAACTTGCGTATGCTGGAAAAACTCTCATCGGATAATTATTACATTGATTTAAGCGGTTCGGTCATCGACCACACCATAATCCGCCGGACGGTCGATACCGTGGGTGCCGGCAGAGTGCTTTTTGCCACTGACGGCTGGTTTGAAGAAGCCATCGGTAAATTGCAGGCTGCCCGTTTAAGCAGAAAAGAAGAAAAAATGATCTGTTCGGAAAATTTTGAAAAACTCATCCAGCGTCGGAAAGGATCAGCAAAAAATGTTTGATGTAAATACTTCGATCGGACACTGGCCCTTCCGCAAGTTGGAAAACAACACCGCTTTTGAGTTGAAAAATTATCTGGCAAGCTATGGCATTGAAGGTGCCGCCGTTGCTCATAATCACGCGGCGTGTTACATGAATGTACAAGAAAGCAATGTTGAGCTTTTCCGCGATATAACCGCAGAAAAAAGCGGATTTTTCCGCGGCATAGCAACTTTGAACCCGCTGTATGCGGCGTGGGAAAAGGATTTGGCAACATGCCGCAACGAGTTCAATTTCAAGGCTGTAAGGTTACTGCCGGAATATCACAATTATAAGTTGAGCGACAATGCCGCAGCAGAAATCATCACCGCCGCCGCCGAACTGAATATGCTCGTGGTGATCCCCAACGAAATAGTAAATTACCGTCAGCGGCATTGGATGGAAAGCGGCATACCGCTGGGCTGTGCGGCACTGCTGGAAACAGCAAAAAAATTTCCGCAGGCCAAATTCCTTTTCACCGAAACAGCTTTTGCGGATAATCCCGCCGAGCCCTACCCGGAAAATATCTGGTTTGAAATGTCCCGCTTTCAGTGCTGTTTCCGGGATACATTGAATAAATTCATTGCCCAAGTGGGAGCCGATCATGTTCTGTTCGGTTCAGGAGCACCGTTCAAAGAGATAGAACCGGCGTTGATAAAATTCCGCAATATCAAGCTGGAAAAAACGGAACTTGATCTGATAGCAAAAAACAATTTCATCAATTTGTTTTCATAAAAAGGAGTAGAATCTTATGAAAAAAGTATTTACCGTATTCACCGCACTGCTGTTGGCATTCGCTGTTCAGGCAGAAAATCTTATCGAAAATGCCAGCTTTGAAAAAGCCGGAAAAAAGGCCCCGGCATCGTGGGCAAAGATAGGTAAGGGTCAGGTGATTTTCCAGCCGGGCAAAGGGATCGTCCGCCTTGAATCGGTCGATGAAAAAACTCCGGCAACCTGTTCAGCCCGCCAGAGCGTATTCAAAAAAATAGTCAAAGGCAAAAAATATTTGCTCTCATGCAAAGTAAAAGGCGATAAATTCCAAAAGCATCCCAAAGCCGACTACGGTCTGATGCTGGTCAACAAAAACTGGAAAGGCAGTGCGGGAACCCGCCGTTTCAAAGTTCCGGAAGCTGAAGCCGTAACGGTAAAAAAAGTTGTAACCGTACCGGAAAACTGGACCGATGCCATTATAGTGGCATTTGTAGCAAATACCACCGGAGCATTGGAATTTTCCGAAATACAACTGACCGAAGTGCAGTAAAAAAACTGTATATAAACGCACCCCGTAAGCAGAACAAACCTTACGGGGTATTTTTTTCTGAAAAGTTGAAATATTTTATTTGCATATTTTACGATATTGACTTATCCTAAAATAAGATACCGTGTTATTTTAATGTCATGCAAAGAAGTGTGTTTCCCTGGAATTCAACATCATCAAAGAAACCACCGGCAACAAACGCAATCGACTTTTCTGCAACAAGCGGTATATCGAATCGCTGAAGTAACTGCACTATATAGCTGTGTTTGTACTCCAATATTCTGTTGATCAGGATATTTCAGTTGTTGTCAAGGTAACTCTGTCCAGGTGAATGGCTGTGTAAATTTCAGTCTTACCCCCATATATCCGGATTTTTAACAAATGCCGCGTAAAAATGGCATAAAAATCTTAAAAAAAGTTGAAAAAAAGTTGAAAAAAACCGCTTGACGCAGTATATTTAATGGATTATTTGTGATAAAGTTTTTTATCAATTCACCAAGCCCGGGGCGGCAACAAAAAAAAGAGCAGTCCGGGCGATAATTTAATAACCTTTTTGACAAAAAGGAAACAGAGAGATGGTCAAACATCTGAACGCGATCCCGACCAAGCACGCCAAGCTGGTCAAGTGGGTGGAAGAATGGGCAGAGCTTTGCGAACCCAATGGCATCTACTGGTGCGACGGCACCAACACCGAGTATTATGCTCTGTGCGAAGAAATGGTCCAGTCCGGTCTTGCGACCCGTTTGGACAGCAAACTGCGTCCCGACTGCGTGCTTTTCCGCAGTGACCCGTCTGACGTGGCTCGCGTTGAAGCCCGTACCTACATCGCCAGCGAAAAGCAGGAAGATGCCGGTCCGACCAACAACTGGATCGCCCCTGCCGAACTGAAAGCCACCATGCGTGAGCTTTACAAAGGCTGTATGCATGGCCGTACCATGTATGTCATTCCTTACAGCATGGGTCCCGTGGGTTCCAACATTGCCAAGATCGGTGTTGAAATCACTGACTCTGCCTACGTTGTTATCAACATGCACGTCATGACCCGCGTTGGCAACAAGGTTCTGGAAGTCCTGGGCGACGACGGCGAATTTGTGCCCTGCATCCACTCCGTGGGCAAGCCGCTGGAAGCCGGCGAATCCGACAACGGCATCTGGCCCTGCGCCCCCATGGAAAAGAAATACATTGCCCAGTTTCCCGAAACCCGTGAAATCTGGTCCTACGGTTCCGGTTACGGCGGGAACGCCATCCTCGGCAAAAAGTGTCTGGCTCTGCGTATTGCCACCGTCCAGGCCCGCGATGAAGGCTGGATGGCTGAACACATGCTGATCCTCAAGCTTACCAATCCGGAAGGCAAAGTCAAGTATGTTACCGGTGCTTTCCCCTCCGCTTGCGGCAAAACCAACCTGGCCATGCTTATCCCCACCATCCCCGGCTGGAAGGTGGAAACCGTTGGTGACGACATTGCCTGGATGAAGTTCGGCAAAGATGGCAGACTCTATGCCATCAACCCCGAAAACGGCTTCTTCGGCGTTGCTCCCGGTACCTCCATGCAGTCCAACAAAAACGCCATGCTTTCCTGCCGTCAGGAAACGATCTTCACCAACTGTGCCTTGCGTCCCAATGGCGACATTTGGTGGGAAGGCATTGATATTGATCTGGAACCCGGCGAAAAGCTCATCGACTGGAAGGGCAATGTCTGGGAAGCCGGTCAGGTCGATGCCGAAGGCAACAAAGTCAAGGCTGCTCACCCGAACGCCCGTTTCTCTGCCCGCGGCCGCAACTGCCCCGCGATCGCTCCCAACTGGGAAGATCCCGCCGGTGTGCCGATCGACGCCTTCCTGTTCGGCGGTCGTCGTCCCAGCACCCTGCCGCTCGTTTATCAGAGCTTGAGCTGGGAACACGGTGTAATGATCGGTTCCAGCGTCGGTTCCGAAGTTACCGCCGCTGCTCTTGACGTCAAGGCCGGCACCGTCCGTCGTGACCCCTTCGCCATGCTGCCCTTCTGCGGGTACCACATGGCTGACTATTTTGCCCACTGGCTGGAAATCGGCAAAGTTGCCGGTGCCAAGCTGCCGAAGATCTTCTGCGTTAACTGGTTCCGCAAAACTGCCGACGGCCGTTGGCTGTGGCCCGGTTTCGGCGATAACAGCCGCGTTTTGAAATGGATCTTTGAACGCTGCGACGGCGAAGGCAAAGCCAACGAAACCGCTATCGGTTACATGCCCACCGAAGACGCCATCGACCGTACCGGTCTGGACAGCGTCAGCGATGCTGACATGAAAGAACTTCTCGCCCTCGATGTCGAAGGCTGGAAGAACGAAGTTGCTTCTATCCGCGAACACTATGCCAAGTTCGGCGACAAGATGCCCAAAGAGCTTATCGCTCAGTTGGATGCTCTGGAAGCCCGTCTTGCCAAGTGCTGACGCTTTTAAGCAAGTTGGAAAAGCTCCGGTTTACGCCGGAGCTTTTTTTTACACTAAAGCAATATAATAAAAACAGATAATGGGGATTTTATGGAAAATACTATTTGGCATACTCTTTACAACCGGGCTAAAGCGGTACAGAATGACCGCACGATTTCTCCTTTTATGGAAGCCGGAGCCGTAGGAGCGGCAGTTCTGACCGCTGAAGGCAATATCTATACAGGTGTATGTATTGATACCGCCAGCGGTATGGGTATGTGTGCCGAACGCAATGCCATGGCCAATATGCTTACCAATGGCGAAGACAAAATCTCCAAAGTTGTGGCGGTGATGCCTGACGGCAGTTCAGGTACACCGTGCGGAGTATGCCGCGAATTTATGATGCAGCTCAACCAGGATAGCCGCAATATTGAAATATTGCTGTCGCTTGATCCCTTGAAAACAGTCAGACTCGGTGATATGATGCCGGATTGGTGGGGGGAAAAATATCTTCAGGCAGAATGTTGCACCATAAAAGAACTTGCCGAAGACCTTGCAGGCGAAATGGTTTATGATATTTATAAACTCTGCATGTATAAGCCGACTTTTGAAAAATATCTTGCAAGAATAAGCAATCGCAAACAGCACAAAAATTTTACTGTATATGGCTGTTATCTGCACAATGAACTGATCGGTATTGCCGGAATCTGCCCATATTCCCAAGAAGTGGAGATCACGGATATTGCAGTAAAAAAAGATATGCAGAAAAAAGGCGTCGGCAGAAAAATCATTGAATATCTTACCGAAAACTATCAACTGCCATTATTAGCCGAAACCGATGACGATGCGGTCGGCTTTTACCGCAAATGCGGATTTAAAATTACAGAAGTTACCACTGAAAAAAACAATGAGTTATGCCGCAGATACCTTTGCCGTCGCAGTAACAAATAAATGCTCTCTCTCCGATAAAGCCTAACAGCCGGACAACGCTCAAGCGGGAATATTACTCTTTTTCCCAGGGGAAGATCTGCAAACCTTTATCTTCCAGATACAAATGAAATTTATCGGTCAGAATGTTCCACGAAGCAAAGTTATCTGCATAGAGCCCTTCACCGGTTTCGCTGTCGAAGTTTTCACGCATAAAACCAAGCGTCTGAATCGACTTGTAAACCAGTTCCACAGTATCGTCCGCCAGGCGTTCTGCCTCGTTTCGATAGCCGTAACGCAGTAAGGTGTGCATTACAAACCAATTCAGCGGTATCCAAACCGGCCCCTGCCAGTTGGAATTGGTCAGGCGGTTCCATTCGCCGAAACGCGGCGGATTGCCCCAGCGGGCGTTATTAGAGTATTCACTGGATTTACTTAACGAACGGATACCGAACCGGCTGCGGAAGTGTTCAGGAGCAAGAACATATTTTTCAATCATCTTTTTTGCCCGCTCCGGTGTGGCAATTCCGGCAAAAAGCACCAGCAGCGACGGACAGCTTATAAAAGAATATTTACCGACCTCGCCGCCCAAATGCTGATCGTCAAACGAAGTAACGACTTTATTGTTCAGCAAGTTGAAAGCCGAATAAGTCTGCATATCTTCGCTCCACAAATACTCATTGACAGCCGCTTGGATTTCCGAAGCACGCTTTTCAAAACCAACATCCTCCAAACCAAGCCTGCGGGCAATAAAGCCCATGGCACGGTATTCCAAATAGAGCAACGCGGGCAAGTCAGGCGATATTATCGAACCGGTGGGGAAAATTGTCCCGGTGATCTCGTTATCAAAACCGGACATCCACGCTTCCGGCCAGCGATACAAACCGTAAGGAGAGGAAGCAGATTTTTCCCAATAAGCAAGATATTTTTCGAGTTTGCTGTAAATCGCTGATACAGTTTGAGTATCGCCCGTTTCATTCAAATAAATCGCGGCATTCTGTGCCAGATACGGCTGGGCGTGAAAACCACGGGTATGAACCGCACCATCCACCGAATTGCAGGTACACGATACAAAACCGTTGGAACGCTGAAATTTCAGCATAGTCAACAGAAAGTATTTCATGAACTCCACTTCGCCGTTCATGGCATAACGCAAAGTCATGTGATGGGTATCCCAGGTAAAAACCGCTGCCGAATAGTATTTACCGGCGGTAGTTGTCAGCATGGGGTAATCAAAAAGTCCCATCGGTTCTGTACGGACTTTTTTCATCAGATCACTGATAAAATCATGAACTTCAGCATGATGGATATTGTTCATAAAACGACCTTTCTGTCACAGACCTTTTGTACAGTTGACCTATTCTTCTATATCGACTTCCACCGAGCCGATCGACTCTATCCGCAACGGCTTGGGTTCTTTGGTCAGGCGGAATTTGGCATACATCATCAGGCGGTCGCCGTAGGAGTAGAAAGAACGCTTGACCTCGTAAGGCATTACCTCAAAAACTACATCTTTACCGTATTGATTGCTGATAAACCTACAGGGCTTACCTTCCACAACATGCCGTATATCGCGTTCATCAAAATAGGCATAAATCAGTTTTCTGTTGTCGCGGTGAACCACAGCCGCTGAAGTGCCGACCGCATCATAACCGCCGACGGTATCAGAGTTGGTAATACATACACCGTCAACGGGGGCAACGATCTTGTAATACTTCAATTCTTCTTCCTGCAGAGCAAGTTCTCTACGCAAATTGGCGATTTTCAGTTCAATATCCTTAACCGATTCTTCAGCCTGCCGGACAGTCATTTTTTCCAAGCCGTTATTAAGAACTTTCATATCGCTGTCAAGACAGAGCAGATCGCCCTCATAATCCTTGACCTGCTGGCGTTTTTCCCGCAAAGTCAGGTCCGAAACGATCTTGCTGCCGAACAGCTGTTCATAAACTTCCAGTTCGTGCGAATGACGTTTGAGCCGTTCCTGTGCGATTTCACGCTTGAGTTTCAAATTGCGGTAGCCCGACGGCAAAGGATCAATACGCGTAAGCTGCAATACGATCTTTTTGTTTACCAGAGATTGCTCAAGTTCGGTAATATCATGTTTGATTTTAGCAATGCTTGTCCGTAAAGCAAGGTCATCGTATTCCAGGATCACATCGCCTTTTTTCACCCGATGCTGACTGTAAAAATTGACTTTGCTGACATATCCGGCATACTTGTTTTTCAGCGTTCTCTGACTGCTGCCGCGGACATAACCGGTACCACGGATGACCCGGATTTTTTTGCCTTCAGAATTGATTTTTATTTCCACGGGTCCCGGCACCGCCGGCTGCAGCTGCTTTACACTCCAGGACACAGCAGCAGAAACCACCAGAGCCACCACCGCAGATACACCCCAAACACCCAATTTACTCACAATAAATTACTCCTCAAGCTACAAAATTAAATAAAAAATCTGTTCCGGTTAATTTAATACCTAAAAGCAGTTTTATCAAGTACAACAAACTCAAAAAAATGCTTTTTTCCATTATTTTTTACTATTTATTTTACTTGGAGAGGTGATTTCAAAAGTCATTCAAAACAAAGGCAAAGAGCAGAACCACAGTCCGGTGAAAGGTAGTTTGCGGCAGCTACCCGTAGCGGTAACTGCCGGAAACGCCCCTTTTGCCGGGCGAAGGTTA
>SUVS01000037.1 GCA_015061885.1 Lentisphaerota bacterium | reverse complement strand
CATCGCGATTTTGGCTGCCATGTTGCTGCCCGCTTTGTCCGCCGCCCGTGAACGTGCCCGTTCCGCCAACTGCGTAAGCAAACTCAAGCAGATCGGCCTCGGCGAATTCATGTATTCCGGCGTCAACAAAGACTATGTCGCCACCTATGGTGCCGGTGCTGCTGTGGATACTACAAATTCAGATGATAAGGATGTGGAACTTTGCAAAGTTGACACTGACTCCAGCACTTATCCTGTTTCTGCACAAGACAAGCTCTTGGTCGGTGGTTTCATGGGCATGAATGTTCAGACTGTCAAAGCTGATGCTCAAGAAAAACTTTACAAGTGCCCGAGCGACAGTGCCAACTGGCTTGCTGCTACTACCTCTGCAGTTGGTAAGAGCTCCTATGCCAACTTGATTTTGGTTGATTCTAATGAAACTAATGGTAAGCGGCGTATCATCGTCGGTCGCGACAATCCCGGTGCTGCCACCTGGATGGACTTGCATAAGGGTATTGGTTCCGCCAATAACAACCATCCGACCAATTTGAATGTCTGCTACCTCGGCGGTCATGTCGGCGGCTTGGTTATCAAAGATGGTCAGGGTGCGACCTTTGCCGCTCCCGCCGGTGCTAAATTCTACGACCAGATCACCTATGAGGCCTCCTTTGGTGCTGCGGCAGATGGTGACTAATGCAGTCTGATCTGTAGATCTTAATTCAAAAACGCTCTTCCAAATGGAGGAGCGTTTTTTTGTGCCCTTTTTGGCGGCTGATGCCTCCTTTCTCCGCATACGCGGGCGGTAGTATAGATGGCGGCTGTGGGAGAGTTTGGGAAGATTTGAGAAATTTTGGGAAGATTTGGGAGAAAATTTCCTTGCCGCCGGTGTTCGCCGTGTGCAGTCGCCCCCAAGCGTATTTTTATTTACAGTTTTGTTTACAGTTACGGGTTTTATTCCTTTTTTTTGAATTGCCGCCATTGAAAACATATACAAAATGCAGTACATTGTATTGAGATGCAACAGGATGGCAATATGAAACACTCCGACAATGTGGCTTGTAAAATCGCTGAAGATATGCACAAACTTTTGCTTTCTGAAAAATACAGCAGAAAGGATGTGTTTCTCTCTTCGCGTCAAGCGGCTGAACTTTATAATGTATCACATGTTACTGCTTCAAGAGCCTTGCATATTCTATCTTTGGAGGGGGTTATCAAGTTCCGGCACGGCGTTGCACCGCAGATAATCCGCCGCCATGACCGTCCCCGGATAGCGTGTTTCATGACCAGTGATTTCAGCCATATACCGCCGGAAAACTGTTCGGATTCGCCCCGGAGATTCAGACTGCTTATGGAGGGGCTGGAAAAACGCGGAGCCGATTATAAACTTTATTCGTTTTATGATTTGGAGAGAGAACATTTCAGCGAACGGTTGCTGCGTAATGTTGACGGTTTGCTGGTGGAGGCGGGTTTTTCCAATCCGCATGCACGGGCTCTCGCCGCTGAATTTGCCGGTCCGAAAGTGTGGCTCTGGAGCAATGAGCCGCTGTTGGAAAATGGCAATCAGCTCCTGCCGGACTATCTGCCGGGGTTGATGGAAATTTTCAAAAAAGCCAGATTTTACGGCATAAAAAAATGTGTATTGCACTACAACCGGAGCTTTTTTGGGCATGTAATGCAAACCGCCGCCCGTTTGAGCGATTGGCGGAACGATGAATATACTCTGGTCGATCACGGTTTTCCGCACAGCCAGCTCAATGCCTACCGCTATGCCATGAATATATCGGTTCTGCCCGGAGAATTGCATATTTGCGAAGTTGACCTGATTGCTTTCGGCTTTTATCAGGCATTTACCGACCGGGGATTTCAGCCGGGCGATTTCAATATCACCGGCATCGGCAATCTGGAAGGCAGAGGGCATCTGCCTATGAAAGAAGCATGTATCACCACGCTGGGCAACGATATGGAATATTTTATCAACCGGATCCTGGATGTATTGTTTGAAGATATTGCTTCCGGCATACCGCAATCCCGCATTGAGCGTGTACCAAGCAGACTTATAATGAGAAAATCAGCTTTTTATAAATAAAACTATTTGGAAAAAACAACATGAAAACATGGTTGAAACATCTGTTTGCACTTGCACTGCTGGCGGCGGTCATACCGCTGGACGCCGGTGTGATCGTAAAAGATCTGCATCCCGGCAAGACCCCGAATACCAAAAACATCAAATTCACCAAATCCAGTGATCTCTGCACAATGGAATTCGGTTCCGGCAACGGCCCGAAGGCCAGAGCGTGGATGCGGCAGTATCACCCGATGCTGAATATCGGTGAACGGCTGAAAATATCTTTACAGGTTCGCTCAAGCAATGTATCCGGAGCCAACAGCCGGGTATTTATCAATGTGCTGACTTTGGACGGAAAGCGTAAAAACCTCAACAGCAAGTCTTTTGACAAGATGTTCCCGCTTACCGGTACCAATGAAAAATGGCAGAAAATTGAAACAGTATTCACCATGCCCGACCCGGCAGTTACCCGCAACTGGCAAAATGGTAAAATTCTGCTCATAGCCTTTGGTGCGGCAGCACAAACCGGACTTTTTGAGTTCAAAGATTTTACGGTCGAAAAACTTCAGCCGCTGGCTTTGACGCAGCAGACAAACCGGAAACTTTATCAATCAAGCCTCAACAATCCGGATTTTGTTTATAATGTAAAAACTTCTGCACAAACACCGGCTCAATCATTTGATATACTTCTGCCCGCCGTTGCCGATATGAACGGTTATCAGCCAATATTGAGCTTTGATTTTGCTCTGGAAAAAGATTCTCCGCAAGTCATGCCGGTGCTGGAAGTCGATGGCAAAGTCATGCCCGAACAGGATCACCGTCATTTGCCCCGTTTGCTTAATGCCAAAAATCCTTCCGACGGCGGCAGTAAAAGATATATGTATAACCTGAAAAAGATTTTGAGCACTTCAAACATTCTTTCTGTCAGGATAAGTGCCGGCGACAAATCGCGTTTTACAGTCAAAAATATCAAACTTTCTTATAAGGCTGAAACCTGGCCGCTTTATCCGGACGCTCCCAAGCCGCAGAAAAACGCTCTGACCATTCTGCCTGGCAAGAGTCTGCGGGTAAATCTGAACGGCAAACCGCTGATCGTCGGAGAGAATGTTACCGGCGCAGCTGATCTGGAAAAACTGGATGATAAAGCATTGCATATTACCCGCAAAGACGGCCGGATCGTAACGCACAACCTGGTTCAGCTCAACGATCCCACCGTGGATTTCCGGCGTGAAGCCCGCATACTGCCCAATGGCGAGCTGGAAATTTTTATGCGTAACTACTACAAAAAGAGAAGTCCGGAATCCATCGGCTACCGCTTTATGATGCCGGCGGATTTTCTCCGGGGGGCAAAATTTGAGCTTTTGTGCGGCAGAGGCAGTAAAAATACCACCGTTAAAGGCAAACTCGAATTCGGCAATGAACGGTTTATCCGGAATATTTTTCCCAACGAAAAAACCGGTATTCCGGTTACGCACATACAGTATCTTTGTCTGGAAAAAGATGGCGTAAAGCTGATTATGGACTTTGCCCCGCTGACAGTTACCGGTCAGTGTACGCCGTACTGCATGGAGCCGCAGAGAGTGGTCAACTATGTTTACAAAAAAGGCGATATGATATATTTTGACCTCAACCGCCGCCCCAATCCGGAACTGCACAGCTACTTTGTCCGCATTTATGTTAGTGAATACGACCACTTTTTCCGCCACGGTCTTACCACGACCACTTACACCACCGGGCCTTTCTTTGAAAATCTGGGTTACAATATAAGTTTTGCCGATGAAAAAGGCACCGCCAAAGTCAACAAGGCTTTGTTCCCGTTCCCCAGCCGGCAGCGTATTTACCAAATGCCGTTCCAGAGTGCAAAAGATCTGGTAAAAGGTACTGAATTGATTCTTCCCGGCTACTTGAAACGCCCCGCCGGAAGCAAGACTTATACCACTGAAGGTCTGCTGCCGGGGAGTGCCGGATTTTTTGCTCCGTCGGGCCAAGCGGTCTATCAGGTTCCGGTGGAACCGGGTATTTACATGTGTTCGGTGGTTGCCGGACACAGCGACCGGGCTGTGGAAAGTCTTTCAGTAAAATGCAATGGCGAAGTGGTGGCAGAAAATGTATCAGTTCTGCCCAACAATTTCCGCACGATCTTCTTTTCGGTTTATGTAAAAAGCCCCGACAAGCATATCAAACTGGAGTTTGACGGCAAAAATTACGCCGTGAACCGTCTGTTTGTTTCCAATGTCCAGAACGAATCCGAAGATTATGTATGGAAAAACGATTTCTGGCAGGTCAAAGGTTTGCCGGGTTTTCCGCTGGGGGCGGATCACACGAAGCCGGCAACTGCCAACACGATGCCGCGTCCGCCGGAAGTGTTGGGCAGACGCGTATCTGAAAATGTTCCGCAAGACGGCAAATACCCCAATGCCGGCAAAGCAGTCTATCCGGAACCGGGCATGGAAGCATTGCCGAAGACCAAAGATCTTGACTGGGCATGGAATTTGCGGATAACCGATATCGGCGGCGGCAACAGCGAAAGCGGTTTCAGCTACCGGCCCAACGAAGAGTTCCGGCAGTACTGCCGCACGATCAAAGCCAACGGCTACAATGCGGTCATCGAGCAGGGGCTTTTCTGGTATTGCACTTACGACGATGCCACCCGTGCCGAACACATGAAAAACCAGAAAGGCCTTATAAAGATCCTGCACGAAGAGGGCCTTAAAGCCATCCGTCACGCCGATGGCCCGAGCTTCAATGCCATCTATCAGGGAGCGTTCAACACTGCCGGAGCGGCGGGCTGGTTCCCGGTGGATATGGGTACATTACGCAGCTTCCAGGGCGGCGGGTGCATCAGCAACCCCTTCCTGCGTGAACATGTTATGGATCATCTGGTAAAATATGTCAAAGAAACCGACTGCGATATGCTGATGATCGACGAACTTTCGATATTCCGCATGGGAGCGAACTGTGCGTGCGAATTCTGCCGCAAAAAGTTTGCCGAAGATACCGGTTACTCCCTGCCGATGCCCGACAATCAGACGCCGCTTTTTGAAAAACCCGGCAACCACTTGAACGCGGTCTGGATGGATTGGAAACTGCGTCAGGACGGCAATTTTTTCAACGAACTGAAAAGACGCCTTGCCAAAATCAAAAAAGAGGTGTTGATAACCAGCTACGGAGTGGATTTCCAGCACCCCATCGGCAGATTTCAGAAACTTGCTCCGTATTTGAATGTAGTTGGCATCGAAGGCACCAACCACTATTTGCTTGCCAACTACCGGCATTTGCTGGTCTGCCGTAAAATGCAGGCCGCCAGTGCCGATGAATACGGCCACAGCCAGTGGCATCTGCATTACGACGACTGGGGTATCTCCCAAGCCGAACACGGTACTATCCGTTACCTTTACCGGGCGTTCAACTCGCTCAACCGTGCCGGTATATTGAGCAGGATCGGCACTCCGCCGCTGAAAAACGCTCATGTCAACTGGCCGTATTGGCCCAACTACCGCACGCTCAAACCGATCGCAGATGTGGGGGTGTATCACCACTACGACCCCTATTACCGCACCGATACACCGTATCTGGCAAGCGAACAGTTCGGTATCAGCCAGCTTTTGAGCGATAAGCATGTACCGCACGAATTTATCATCAAGATCACTCCGGAACGGTTGAAGAAGTTCAAACTGGTGATTTTGGGCAATGTAACGATTCTGGATGATGACGAAATAAATATCCTCAAAGATTATGTGAAAAACGGCGGCAAACTTTTGATCTGCGGTACATTCGGAGCTTTTGACCAGAAATTTGTTGCTCAAAACTCCAAACGCTATACTGACCTGACCGGGGTGGAATTTGCCAACGAACTCCTGCCCCGCAAGGCGGTTCACGACTATCAGACCGGCAGGATCAATACCCATCTGGCAAAAGTCAGAAATATCAGCGGCAAAGTCCTGTTGACTCTTGCTGACGGTACGCCCGCAGTTATCAGCAAAAATTACGGCAAAGGTATGGTGATAACCACACCGCTCACTCCCGGTATGGCGGCGTTTGAAAATATCATCATCCGCGGCAGAAAGTTTGTGGAAGTCAAAACTGCCGAAGGTGCCGCATTGCTCGATAAACTGCTTGCTTACACCAACCACACCCAATACCCGGTGATGATCTCCGCCGACAGCAAAATCCTTGCCGAAAGCAGTATTGATTCAAAAAACAATGTCGTCAATATTCAGCTTATGAACTTTAATCTGAATACCCGATTCACCCCCGGCAAAGTTCCGGTACGCCTCAACAATGTTGTCGGTTTGTTTATGGAGCCGCTCAAGCCTGTAACGATCACTCTGCCGGGCAAAGCGGTGGCGGCAAGTGCGGTTTCGCCGGATTACCCGGGCGAACACGCTTTGAAAGTCAAGCACCTTGCCAACGGCTCCAGCGAAATAACGCTGGACGGCAAATTGCTGAAAATCTATACTCTGATAAAGATCAGATTTTAACTATATAACCCAACAAGGAGTGATTTATGAAAAAGTCAACATCTGTTTCTTTCACCGACAGGACACCGGAAAATGTTTCAGTTTCTCTCGAAAAACTGATCAACAAAGGGAGTTATTCACCTGCCGTCAGGCAGGTGAAGCTGGCCAGCTTCACCTTGATCGAACTTCTGGTCGTGATCGCCATTATCGCTATTTTAGCGGCAATGCTTTTACCCGCACTTTCCGCCGCCCGCGAACGGGCAAAAGCCGCCAACTGCACCAGCAACCTTAAAACCTGTGCACTTTATATGAATATGTATGCAGATGTAGCAGCAGGTTGGGTGCCGATGGAAGCAACATACAAGATCAATGGCAGCGATTTTAACTTTTTCTGGGGTACATTTATCGGTTGGGCAGGTCTTTTTGATACAACCCGAAACGGTCATCGTCCTGATTTGCCGTTCAGCTGTCCGGGATTTCCTTTCGGTACGGTCAATCCGGGTGCAAGTTATTTATCAAGCTATACATTCCCGCCTTTCAAATATAAGGTTTCCGATGGTTATGGAGCTCCGGGAAAATTGACGCACGAAGATTTTGTTGATAATCAGAAAAAAATCGGCGAACTGGATGTTAAATATGATCATTGCGGTGCTGTTATTTCCGGCTTGGCAAATCCGGCGTTCCCGCTTTTAGGTGACAGTCTGCATAAAAATAAGACTACACAGATCAATGCCATTTACAGCAATGTAAGCGTTGCCCAGCACCATTGGCACACCCGTCACGCTAATCTGGCAAATCTTGCCCATCTTGACGGCAGTGTTTCCAGCGAAAACGCCAGAGAGATCAAAGAACATTACGGTTTGACCCAAACTTACGATATCGAAACTAATTATACAACACTCTGATTATAATACTGCAATATGACAAAACTTTTATTTTCCTGCCTTGCCCTGCTCTGGGTTCTTACACTCCCGGCGGCGGTCAAACTTTCGGACTACCAACCCGGCAAAACTCCGGATGCCAAAAACCTTAAATTCAAAGTTCAAGGCGATACACTGGTCATGGACTTTGCGTCCGGCAACGGCGTTAAATCCCGCGGCTGGATGCGGCAGTATGCCGACTGGATGAGTACGGGCAGACAGCTCAAAATCACCATACAGGCACGCACATTTGATGTCGGCGACAGCAATGCTCAACTCTTTCTGCTGGTTCAGCCGGTGGACGGAAAAAACAAAGGCGTTCAGGGAAAGATATACTCCCATTATGTTCCGGCAAAAGATTATGCCAATAATTGGAAAAATCTGGAATTTATCTTTACCATGCCCGATGCCAGTCGTGCCCGCAACTGGCATAAAGGCAGAAAGCTGATGATAAATTTCGGTGCAGCATCACAGAACGGCGTGGTTGAATTCAGAAATTTGCGGTATGAAATCCTGAAAAACACTCTGCCCACGGCTGACAATACGCTTTCAAGCACCCAAAGCAAAGAGCTTACAGCTTTATTCCGCAACAATCCGGATGCCGTGTATAATGTAAAGTTTAAACCCGGAAAATCCGAAGCCGCAAAGTGGAGTTTTGTTCTGCCGCCGGTGGAGGAAATGAACGGCTATGTGCCGGTATTGGCATTTGACCTGGTCATGAAAAACGATCAGAAGAACATTCAGCCACAGATATTGTTCAACGACCGCCCGCTGCCGCGACTGGATCACCGGCATCTGCCGCGGCTCATTAACCGCAAAAACGCCTCCGACGGCGGCAGCGGAAAATATGTTTACCGTCTGCACAAACTTTTACAGCTTGACCGCGACAATACGGTAACACTCCAACTGGGCAATAACAGCAAATTTGCTCTGAAAAATGTAAAACTTTTCTATATTGCTGAAACCCGCCCGCTCATACCCGATGCACCCAAAGTCAATAAAAACGCCTTTACCATTCTGCCCGGCAAAACATTGCAAGTGGCACTTGACGGCAAAGTATTCCTCAAAGAAAAAAGCATTACCGGGCTGAAAAGCATTGAAAGTTTGCCCGATGCGGCTCTGACTGTGGAAAAAGAAGCGGATAAGATCATAACGCACAACATCGTACAGCTCAATGACCCCACAGTGGATTTCCGGCGCGAAGCACGCATAATGCCCAACGGCGAGCTGGAGATTTTTATGCGGAGCGTCTATAAAAAATCTGACGCGATCAAGGAAAGCTACACCCTGACTCTGCCGGAGGAACTCTTTGAAAATGCCCAATACGAATTGCGTTTCGGCAAACGCAACAAATATAATTCCATTACAGGCAAGGTGGATTTGACTGTTAAAAACGCTCGCAAAAATATCTTTTATCACCCCAAAACTAAAGCTCCGGTCACTCATATACATTACCTTTATCTGAAAAAAGGCAATATGAAGCTGGTCTTTGACTTTTCTCCCTTGAGCGTGTCCGGTCAGATCAACCCCTATTGTCAGGAACCGCAGAAGATATTGAATTTTATCTACAAGCGGGGCAAGGAGATCGTATTTGACTTCGGCAAACGGGGCAATCCGGAGTATTACAGCTTTTTTGTGCGTATCCACAGCGGTGAATACGATCACTTTTACCGCCACGGCAATACTGTATCGTACTATCCCTCCGGGCCTTATCTGGATAATCTGGGGTATCACATAAGTTTTGCCGATAAAAAAGGCACCGCCAAACTCAATAAATCGCTGTTCGGCTTCCCCTGGTGGCTGGATATTTACCAGATGCCGTTCCAGAGTGCCGCATTATTGAACAAAGGCGACGAACTGCTTTTGCCCGGCTGGATAACACGCTCAAAAAACGGCAAAACCTATCAGACCGCAGGCAAACTCCCCGGCAGTGCCGGATTTTTTGCCGCATCCGGTAAAAGTGTTTACTCTGTACCGCTGGAACCGGGTATCTACATGGGATCGCTGGTCGTTGGACACACCGATAAAGCAGTCGAAAGTCTTACCGTAAAATGCAACGGCGATACTGTGGCAGAGAATGTAAGTGTACCGGCAAACAACTTCCGGCAGATATTCTTTTCAGTCTATGTAAAAAGCCCTCAACAGCAGGCGATCCTGGAGTTTGACGGCAGAAATTATGCCATCAATCAACTTGTCTTACGGAACACCATAACCGAGCCGGAAGATTATGTCTGGAAACACAGCTTATGGAAAGCAGAAAATCTGCCGGTATTTGCTCTGGCACGGGATTACGCTGTAAAAAATGATGTACGCAAAGAAGCTGAACCGGCAAATGTCATGGGCAGACTTGTAACCGACCCCATCCCGCAGGATGGAGTATATGCCAATGCCGGAAAAAATGTCTATCCCGAACCGGCATTCCCGCCGCTTGCCAATCAGGAAAAATGGGCGTGGAACATCGTTGCCACCAGTATCGGCGGCGGCAATAACGAAAGCGGCATGGTCTTCCGACCCAATGAAGAGTTCCGGAAATTCTGCCGTGCCATCCGTGCCGCCGGTTACAATACGATCAAAGAACAGGGATTGTTCTGGAACCTCTGCTACGACGATAAAACCCGCAAAGAACACATTGCCAACCTCAAAGGCTTGGCAAAGATCATGCACGAAGAAGGCTTGAAACTTATCCGCCATGCCGATGGGCCGAGTTTCAACACCATTTTCCGCGGAGCGTATGCCACTGCCGAAGCGGCGGGATGGTTCCCGGTGGATCTGGGTACATTAAAGAGTTTTCAGGGGGCGGCATGTATCAGCAATCCGTATTTGCGTAATCATGTAATAAGCATCCTCGAAGAATATGTCCGCGAAACCCAATGCGATGTACTTATGATCGACGAACTTTACATATTGCGTAACGGAGGGCGTTGTGCGTGTGTCTATTGCCGCAAAAAGTTTGCTGAAGATACCGGTTACTCCCTGCCGATGCCCGACGATCAGAGCAAACTCTTTGAAAAACCCGGCAATCACCTCAACGCCGTATGGATGGATTGGAAAATGCGTCAGGACGGCAACTTTTTCCGCGAAATGAAAGAACGCGTAATAAAAGCCAATCCCAATGTGCTTATAACCAGTTACGGAGTGGATTTCCAGCACCCCATCGGCAGATTCCAGGCTCTTGCCCCGTATCTGGATATTGTGGGTATCGAAGGCACCAACCACTGTCTGCTGGTCAACTACCGGCATTTGCTGGCGTGCCGCAAACTGCAAGCCGGTTACGCCGATGAATACGGCCACAGTCAATGGCATATTTTCAACCGCGACAGCAGTGTTACTGATATGCCGCTTGTCCGCTACATCTACCGGGCGTTCAACAGTCTGAACCGGTGCGGGGTGCTGACATATATCGGACACCCCATACTGAAAAACACCAATCTGGAGTGGCAGAACTGGCCGGATTACCGCAATATGCAAGCCATTGCCGATGTGGGAGTGTTCCACCGTTACGATGCCTACTACCGGCCCGATACGCCTTATCTGGCAAGTGAACAGTTCGGCATCAGTCAGCTTTTGAGCGATAAACATATACCGCACGAGTTTATCACTCAACTCACCGGTGAACGCTTGAGCAAATTCAAACTCGTGATCCTCGGCAATGCCACGATCATAGACGACAGCGAAATGAAAGCTCTGGAAGAATTTGTCCGCAACGGCGGCAAACTCCTTATCACCGGCACATTCGGTTCTTACGACAGCCGCTTTGCCCCGCAATCTCCGGAGAGATACACCCGCTTTACCGGTGTGGAGTTTCTCAAAGACCAGCTCCCCCCGGTCGGGAACTACCGTTTTATGGGTAATGCGATCACCACGCACCGGGCGGAAATCAGAAACCTGACCGGCAAAGTGCTGGAAAAATTCAGCGACAACACTCCCGCACTTATCGGTAGAAAATATGGTAAAGGCGAAGTATTTGTTACGCCGCTTACGCCGGGGATGGCGGCATTTGAAAATGTTGTTCTGCTGGGCAAAGCCTATGTGGAAGTCAAAACCGCCGAAAGTTCAGCCGTGCTGGCAACTCTGCTCAAGCAAACCGGTCATACGGTTTATCCGGTCATGCTTGCCGGTGCTTCCGGAAAAATCATGATCGAAAGTTCACGCAACACGGTAAACGGCAAGATCAATATCCAGCTTTTGAACTTCAATGTGCCAATGACGCTGATCCCCGGCAAAGTTCCGGTACGGATGAGCCGCAAAGATATAAAATTTCTGCCGTTGGAAAATCCGCTGAAGATCACTCTGCAGGAAAAAATCAAATCCGCAACCGCTCTTTCGCCGGATTATCATGGCACGCACAAATTGCCCATACGCATATTGCCGGATGGCTCCAGCGAAATAACACTGGATGGCAAATTGCTGAAAGTTTACACCCTTATAACCATTGAAAAGTGAAAAAAATGAATTACATCGACCCCAACGATTTTTCCGGCAGTGATATAGAAAAAATCAACTCTGCCATTGCCGCCGCCGGCAACGGCGGAACCGTCCGCATAAGCAAACGCCAGTGTGCCGGTGATAGCCGCGAACACTGGCTGATCGACTCGGCCATACTTGTTCCCGGCAATATTACTTTGATCGTCAGCGATTGCAAGATCAAACTTTCTGATTTGTGCCGCGACAATTTTATCCGCAGTGCCAATACGCTTGATCCGGCTCTGCCGCGTATAAACAATGTGTGTATCACCGGCGAAGGCGATGCCGTGCTGGAAGGTGCCGACAACCCGCGTTCCACCGGCGATGCCGCCAAGTTTCTGGGCGACCGCACCTACGGCTCGGATGCCGGAAAACCCGGCGAAACACCCAATGGCGACTGGCGGAATATTGGTATATTACTGGTCAAAGTTTCCGACTTTGTTTTGAGCAAACTTAAAATCGTCAATTCCCACAGCTGGGCAACTTCGCTGGAATACTGTACCGACGGCAGGGTTTGCGACATGGAGTTTTATTCACGCAACATAATCATGGTCAACGGCAAACCGGAGAGAACTCTGAACAAAGACGGTCTGGATCTGCGTCGCGGCTGCCGCAATATTGAAATCGAAAATATTTCCGGCAGTACCGGCGATGACCTCGTAGCTCTGACCGCCATACCTACTTCGATCCGCCCCGCCGGTCAGTTCGGCGAACACGAATTCACCGGCAGCAGCGAAAATATTGCCGATGACGACCTGTATAATGTAAACATAAAGAATGTTGTCGGCTGGTCGCAATGCAACATTGTGCGTTTTCTCAACGCCAGCGGCGTAAAACTGCACCATATTACGCTCGACGGTCTGCGTGATACATCCACTGCGGAATTCCGCAGCGGCACCGCCGTCCGTGTGGGCGATACCGTTGCTGCGTGGGGCGGCGTAGCACCCGTCGGCGATACGCACGATATAAAAGTAAGCAATGTAACATCTTACGCCAAAACCGCGTTGTTTATCGGCGGTTCGCTGACCGATTCGGGATTTACCAATGTAACGAACCACAATCCGGATGCCGAAACCGTTTTCTACAAGTCAGGCGTGGAATACACAAAGAATCTGACTTTTGAAAATGTCAGGAAAGCCTGATTGACATCACTGGATGCAGTGCAGAAAAACAAATACAGCAGCCGGTAATTGCTGTATCTGATACTTTTTACCCAATTTGATAATAGTGTATGAATGGGCAAAAAACTCTCTGCAAGGGCTGTTTGGCAGTGTTTTAGGGCAAAAGAAGCATGAAAATGCATTTTTTTTCAAAAAAAGTTGATTTTTACATAAAAAAAAGTTTGTCAAACAATTTTTTACGGTTATATTGTCTATGAGGTGAAGATATGCGAAGTATTGCATAAATTCAGTAAGTTATAACAAAATTAATAACAATGGAGAAAAGGTATTATGAAGCACGAGTTTTATGATGTCAAGGTCGGTAAGCGTGTTACTGCCGAAGTTACTGAAAAAGTTACCTATGGTGCCAAGGGCAATGAACGCTATGCTTTCCGCGGCAAAACCGCTGATGGCCGCAATCTTACAGCGTTTGTGAAAAAGGCTGACTGGGAAAAAGCCAATATCTGATTTTCTGATTCCTTTTAACCGGTTCCCGATTCTTTTCTGAATACCGGTTATAATATCGGCATTGCATGTGCGAAAGTACACGGTGCCGATTTTTTTTGCCCCGGTTTCGGCAAAAAAAAGTTCCGGAAAATACTTTATTTTCCGGAACTCCCAAAAACTTACTTGTTCTTGTGACGCATCGCCTTGAGCTGCTTCTTACGCTTATGCTTGGCGATCTTCTTGCGACGCTTTTTCTTGAGGTTGCCCATTTTGAACTCTCTCTGTTTTTATATTTTTAACGGAATGTTTGGATTACTTGGCAATGCTGTTCATCAATTTGTTGAGCTGCGACTTTTTGTTGGCAGCTTTGTTGGCGTGGATCACGCCTTTTTTGGCAGCCTTATCGAACTGGCTGGCGCATTCACGCAACAGAGTTGCGGCAGCGGCGGCATCGCCGGAGGCGACAGCTGCCCGGAATTTCTTTTCAACAGTTTTGAGAGTGCTTTTACGGGCGCGGTTGCGGGCGTTCTGCTCGCGGCTGGTACGCATCCGTTTGATTGCGGACTTCAGATGTGCCATCTTTTTGTCAAGCCTTCTTTTTGCGTCGCATGCAGATATTCCACCGTGCGACAGTTTCTATAATTTATAAACTACTTTTATTTCAAAACCTCCTGAAAGTGCGACCTTCACGAGAGTTCCGCCAGGATGGGGGACAGAACCCGATCACAGATTTCAGCAGAAAATAACCTGTATGGATTATTTAATATGCCACAAAATTTAAAATAGTCAAATTTTTTTAAACTTTTAAAGCTCATTTTGTTACAAAAAAATCTGACTTGATGCTACTGACAAAAGTATGCCTGTGGATTGCGGATGGATTGCCCAAAAGCTGAATTCGGGAAGTTTGAGAAGGCGGCATGTGATGTAACCACCGGAAATTTACCGCTTTTTGTACTTTGTCAAGCCGCCGCAAGCCAAGGCTGTTTTTGTCAGTTGCATACTATTATTATTTTACGGCATCCATCTCTTTCATGAGCTTTGCCGACATAAAAAGACATCTCGGCAGGTGGAAGAAGGTCTTCCATTTGCCGCCCTTGAGCATGTGGGTCGGCTCGCCGCGGCGGTTGAGGTAGGCAAACCATTCGCCGTATTCGGGGTCGGGGAAGTGGCTCCAGGTCCAGTCGTCAAGTTTGTAGAACCAGTTCAGGAACTTTTCGTCGCGGGTCACTTTATAGGCGTACAGACAGGCAATGATCGCTTCGTTATGCACCCACCAGAGCTTCATATCGTGCTGGAGTTCCAGATGCGGTTTGCCCAGTACATCCATAAAGTAGAATATGCCGCCATATTCCTTATCCCAGCCGAAATTCAGCGTGGCTTCGATGATCTTCAAGACTTCCGCCTGACGGCTGGTGTTGCCCATTTCGTTCATATAGTCAAGCATGAACCACATGGCTTCAAGAACATGACCGGGGTTGAGCATACGGCCCTGACAGCTTTCCAGATCAAAACTGCCGTCGGGCAGGATGTTTTCAAAAACCACCTGATATTCTTCGTTCCAGAACTTGTCCAGCACCAGATCGAGTGCTTCCTGACCGGCTTTATCGTAATCGCTTACGCCCAGACCGCGTTTCATGACCAATGCCAGATTGGCGATCATCATGTAGTGTCCGAGTGCCTGATAGCTCTGGCGGGCAGGCATACTCTTGTTCCACCGCCCGGCGGGATTGCCGCTTTCCACGCGAGCAAGATAGCTGTCCATAGCTTCTTTAGCCGCATCGTAATACTTCTTTTCGCCGGTGGCACGGTACATTTCGGCAGCACCCATAGCCGCAAAGCAGTCTGAAAATACATTGTACTGCGAAATTATCGGCTCCCCGGCACGGTTCAACGCAAAGTAGTACGAACCATCTTCGGCACGGCCTTTGCTGTAAAGGAAGTCAAAACCGTCGCTGGCGATCTTGAGGAAGTTCTCTTTTTTGTATTCGGAAGCGTAAAACTCGCCGAACATATAAACGATCCGCCACTGCATCCACATATATTTGTTGTAATCATAGACACTGCCGTCGCGGTCAAGACTGGTAAAATAGCCGCCGTATTCTTTGTCAATACAGTTTTTTTCCCAGAACGGGATCACATCGTTTACCAGAGTTTTTTCGTAGCGTTCAATAAATTTTTCAAACATATTTTATCCTTTCGCTGAAAGTTATTTATTTTTTAATGCGTCGATCGCCTCTTGAGCAAGTCGTTCGATTATTTCATAATAGCCGGGGATTTTGGCTTCTTCGGCTTCGGCTTCGGCAATACTTACCCGCGTGGAGGGCCGGTCGGGAGCAAATACAGTACAGCTGTCCGGAACCTGTTCTTTGGAGAGGTCAAAAGTGCCGATCCGGCGGGCGATTTCAATGGTTTCCATTTTATCCTGACCGCACAGCGGCCGCAGTATGAGCATGTTTACCGCGTTGCCGATAGTATTCATATTCACCAGGGTCTGACTTGCCACCTGCCCGAGGGATTCGCCGGTGAGTAAAGCACCGATCTTGCGTTTGCCGGCAATATATTCAGCAATGCGGAACATCAGCCGCCGGTACAATACGGTACGGAAACGCGGATTGCAGTTGTCGCGGATAAGTTTCTGCAACTCAACAAGATTGACCATGTAAAGCCTGCCGGGTTGCTGAAACTTGTTGAGATAATCGGCAATACGCTGAACTTTTTCCACCGTTTCCGGCGGCGTGTATGGTTCGCTGTGGAAGCCGATGAAGTCCACCGGACTGCCCCGCTTCATGGTCAGATAACACGCCACCGGCGAATCTATCCCGCCGGAAAGCAGTGCCAATGTACGGTCGTTGCACCCCACCGGCAGACCGCCGGGAGCCGGAAAACTCTCCAGATAAATTATCGCCATTTCTTCGCGGACTTCCACGCCCACGGTTATATCGGCATTATCGAGGTCAAGTTTCAGATTTTCCCTGCCGTAAGTGCTGCCGAGCAGAGTGCAGAGGGCGATTTCGATTTCCTGCGAACGCAAAGGAAAGTTCTTGTCGCTGCGGCGGGCACGGATGCGGAAACGCAATGTACGCTCCTCTTTGTGAGCTTTTTCGATCGCCGCCGGAAAGATGGTCGCTCCGGCGGTTCTGACCGTTTCGCTGATCTTTTCCATATCCGGTGCGGTGATGATCGCCGGCGAAAAGTTCTCGATACCCAACGCCCGCAGTTGGAGCAGTTCGCTCACTCTGGCAAGTTCGGTTTCTTCAAAATCCCGCTTGTCGGCAAACTCCATATAAAGTCTGCCCCGCACCCGGCGGTAACGCAGATCAGGGAACTCATCACGCAAAATACGTTTAAGATTTTCCAGCATGGTACGCTCAAAAAAAGAGCGGTTGTCGCCTTTGGTGGCGATCTCATGATAACGGCAGATCACAGAATTATACATTGTAGGGCGTCACTCCATAATAATTGAACAGATAACATGTTGTAATATACACTGCGGATCATATTCTGCAACCTGAAAAATTTGCAATTTTGCTTAATTTATGCTACTTTAGAACTCATTATGAGAGATTTTTTGAAAAATTACAAACATCTGCCCGCCCCGATGGAAGGCATCATGCGGCCGGCGGTCATGGAAGTCTGCACCGCACTGGAGCTTTCGCCGGTGTGGATAACACCATTTTTCCGGGTATCGGAAACCGTGCCTAAAGTCAGGGAACTGAAAAAGTTCCTTGCTCCTTTTCTGCCCGGAAAAAACCGGGTCGTACTGCAAATCATGGGCAATGATCCGGCTAAACTGGCTGAAACAGCACTGCGGGGGATGGAAGCCGGTGCCTGCGGGATAGATTTGAACTGCGGCTGTCCCAGCAGTCAGGTCATCCGCCACGGTTCCGGAGCGGCAGCAATGCTGAATTTTGAAAATACCGCCGGAATCCTTGCCGCAATCCGTCAGGCGATCGGAAAAAACTTTTTGAGCGTAAAGACCCGATTGGGATTTGCTGATACAGTTGAAGCGGAAAAATTTCTGCCGCTCTGGGAGAGTGCCGGATCGGTGGATATGTTCACCTTGCACTACCGCACCGCCCGCGAGGGCTACATGGCTATTCCGGGGCGGGAAGAACGCCTGACATCCGGTCGCAGACTGCTTGAAAATGCTCTGGTTTTCGGCAACGGCAACATAATCAACCTTGCCGAAGCCGATGATTTATGCCGGGAGTGTGGTCTGGACGGCACTATGATCGGCAGGAATTTCTGGCGTAACCCCTTTATGTTCAAAGACCCGGCACTTTCAGCCAACGAAGGTGGAATGATCCTGTGGCACGAATTGAGCAAATTACCCTACGGCGAAAAACACTGGGGTCAGGGCAGTGCCATAGAAATGGCATCGCTGATATTGGGAGCCGATTCGCCGGAAGCCGCCGGATTGAAAAAGAGTTTCCGGCAATAAATCGCTTATTTGAACCGCTGCCGGTCAAGCGATCTTACATTCTTCAGGTATTCAGCTGTGCTGCCTGAAATATTCAACTCCTGCCGGGAAAAAAGCGGCGGATATTTTTCTTCAAGGTAATGGCAGAATTTCAATATAAAAAACCCGTCGCAATATGTATGCAGTGCTTTCAGCAGACTTGCTTTTTTCTGCGGGGTGTTTTGAACGATCTTCGCCCAGATATTGAGAAAATCCTGCGTTATAAGATATTCTTCAACATATTGCGGCATAAGCTCCTGGATATTTTTTTGCAAAGTAACTGCGTCAGCGGCAGAAGTCCGGGCAAAAAATTCCTTCAATATATCAAAACACTTCTGATTATAGAGTTTGACCGCCTTGCCGTCAAGCACCTGTTGTATCGCCGGACCGGTTCCGAACGGCACTCTTGCGGAGATTCTGCCGGAGGGATAGACCGTGGTATCCGGCACGACACCCACCATGCCGATTTTGCTCAACGCCTGCAAAAAGTAGAAATCTTCACCGGCGGCATTCCGCCGCATCCCGCCCGCTTTAACATAGTCTGCCATGCGGCACATGAAGGCTGAACCGATCGTCCAGAAAGCGTAGGGTGATTTGGTCTCTCTGACTTTCCACGCATAATCCCGCAAATATATTTCGTACTGCATGGCACCAAGATTCACTGCCGGGTCAGGACTTTCAAAGCGGTGTTCAAAGTGAAAAACCGCCCCGGCGGCGGCAGGATTGGCTTTTGCCCAGCTGACAGCTTTTTCAAAGTAATCAGCGGCAATCAGAGTATCGGCATCCAGCGAAAAAAAGAGGGGAGAAATCTCCGTCATTTGTCCGTCATTTGCCGCAATTACACCGTCAAATCCCGCTTTTCTGGCATTGCCGACAGTGCGGAATTTTTTTGCTATATCCTTATCGGTCAAGTCGATAAAGAATAATTCACTGCCGACGGCGAGTCCTCCGTCATATTTTCCGTCATTTTGCCGCAGACTTTTCAGCAATTCGCGGTCATTGGCTTGGGCATCTGCCGCGGCATTGACCGGTTCGTTGATTACCAGGAGTATTTTTACCGGCTCCGGAGTGTACTGCAATGCCGCTTTGACCGAAGCAAGCGTTACGGCAATATGATCGTTTTCGTCATAAACCGGAATCACCACAGCATGAGTATTTGCCGGCAGAACTGTCCCCGCCGGTTCCATGGGGTAAATATCGGAGCGTTTGAGGTATTTGGCAATGTTCATTTACTTTTCAAAAATATCAATGCAGGCAAGCCCTGAATTTGAAATTTATCAAGCAATGCCTTGAGTTCCGGATCGTTGAGTTTTTCTGCCTGCAAGCGGATCAATTTCACTTTGTTTTGGCTCAAAACTTTTTTACCGGCACTGCTTTCCAGAACTTTTTCCACAGCTTTGCAGTTTTTGCACCAGCTTGCCCAGCAGTCGATCAGAATGTTTTCTTTGTTTCTGGCGGCTTCGTTGAGCTGACTTGTCAATGCGGCAAGTTCCTTTTGCTGGTCAAATGCCCCACTGCGTAAACTCCAGCCCAGATAACCGTAATAAAGTGCCATAAGCAATATTATTACGCCGAACAACTGCTTAATACGCACCATCCACATTCCCGGTTTGGGCAGAATTGACAACCCTGCTCCCAGAAGCGGCCACGGCAACGCCATCGACAACCCCAACGCAAACGGCAGAAGCAATCCCCACATATTGCCTTCGCTGTAAAGCCTTGCCGCCAGCAGAATAACTGTTATCACCACCGGTGCCACACATGCACCTGCCAGCAATGCGGCGGTTATCCCCAGACCGAAAGCGGCGATTTCCGGCGGCAGTTGGCGTTTGCCGGTGCCATTGTTTTTGCTGCTGAACCAATTGCCGATGCGGGAAAAATCCAGCTCATATACTCCGAACATCCCCAGCGACAGCACCAGAAACACCACCGCTATTATCCAGTTGAATATGCTTGAACTGTTCAACTCGCCGAATCTGCTGCCGGTCAACGCCGCCAGCAAGCCCAAAACCCCATACGCCAATGTTATGCCCAAACCGTATGCCGCTCCACGGCGGAAACCGCCAAATCTGCCGTTTTTACCGGCATCGGCTCCGATGATCGCCAGATTTACCGGGATCATCGGCAATACGCAAGGCGTCAGGTTCAAGCCCAAACCGCCCAGTATGACCAGCAGAACTATTGCCCAGAAACCCATCGACGGAGTATCTTTACTCTCCGCCCGGTGATCGGCGGCGTGGTTGGAGTTTTTCGGCTCTAAAAATTTTTGCAGTTCGCCGGCATCCAGCAGACCGGTGAACTTTCCGGCATATTCAAATTTTTTGAGTGCCGCCGATAATTCTTCCGGCATTTTTCCGGCAAGTGACGGATTATCTGACGGAACTTTTGAGCTTGATGACGGAATATTTCCGGCAAGTGACGGAGCATTTGACGGACTTTCTTTCTTCTGCCATATTACCAAAGTCTGCGGCATCAGACACATATCTTTGATACATCCCTGAAAATCTGCACTTACTGATACCGGCTCTTTATCGCTGAACATCACCCAACGGCAGATGCCCGCCGGATAAATTGCTTCGCCGTCTTTGCCGGGAGTTGACGGCGGCGGTTTGAGTATTGCACTGCTTTTATCGGCAAAGACCGCACTTACCTGAACGCTTTCAGCAGAAAGATAACTGTCGGCGGCGATCCGGCACTGCACCTGTATTTTATAACGGCTGTTTTTTAATACTGCAACATCAGTTGACCATTGAAACACGTTGTTTTCTGCCGCCAACACCCAACCGGTTATCAGCAGCAAGCCAATTAAAATATTTCTCATTGTCTTGCTCCGTTTGCTGTTCTGAAAATTGAAAATATTATTTTTTCTTCAGATTTTTCATACTTTTAAAACTTTTGAGATATGTTGCGGCATCCTTGTCTTCAAAACCTTTTTGCTCCAACACATTGCCCGCACTGTCAAGCAAATAGACCGTAGGCATAACATAAGAGTTGCCGCGTTTGGCGATCGGATATGTTTTTATTGCGGCGGCGGCTTCTTTGGAAACTTTTTTCAGATTCTCATATTCAAACTTTACAAAAACCAATGCTTTTGAGGCTTTATAGAGAACTTTTTTATTTTCTATAATGTTCTTATAGAAGAGTTTGCTGTTGTTGTTCACCGTGGGGGCTATATGTACAAGCAATATGTATTTTTTGCTTTTTTTGGCTTTGGCAATCGCCGATTTTATATCTTTTTCCCAAACGACGTCTTCGGTTTTCTTTTTCTGGTTGGCTTTCTTTTTTATCTGTTCCCGTTTGCTTTCTGCCGCCGGAGCCTCCAGCGAACAGTAAAGTGCCGCCATTGCCAACAGACAGATAATCAGTTTTTTCCACATAATACAGCTTCCTTTTTTCAGATGATTACTCTTGCAAAACAACTTGCACAGTCACCGCTTACGATAAAAACATATTGAGTTGCAGCGGGGGCATCTTGTAACGTTGGTGTTTTCCGGTGCAATAAAACTTACATGGCACTCCGGACAGTTCAGCACCCGCCGCGAACTGCTCTCCCAGCTGTATGCCCGGTTACGCCACAACTCCCTTGCCCACAATATTGCCACCGTGCCCAGACAGAGCAACAGATAAAAGAATATGCCTTCGGCGTATGTAAGATTTATCATAATTTCTGCTCCATATTTTTTATATTCCGCCAGCGGAACAATACCTTGCCGGACAAACCATTTTCGCCGGTACTTTTAAACATATATTTATACAGTGTTTCCACAGCTTTTCCATCCAGCATGGCGTTACCGCAGCTTTGCGTTGTGATAACGCGACTGCCGGTTTCTGCGATTCTTGCCGGAATTACCTCCAAACCGGTATCCGGCAAACTGGCAATATCTTTTGGCAGTTGTGAGCCGCTCCCCGCAAGCACTGCGGCAAGCATCTCACTCAAACCGGCGGAATATTCCCCGTTCAAAACCGCCGTTTTCTGCCATTTATTCTGTTTGGAAGGCAATTTTTCCGGCGGCAATATATGTATATTGCCGGAAATCATGCCATTGAAAGAGAGCTTGAGTTCAGTCACCTGATTTATCCCGGTGATCTTCTGCGGCATTACCGGCTGTATCAGATTGGGCAGATCTTCCGGCTCACTGCGTAAATATTGCTGATTTATCACCTGACTGTAACCGAGCCGGGTATCAACGGCTGTCATCACTGCCGGGTCGTGATTTTTCATCCATTGAGCAAGTTCAGCATTATTTTTGCCGCTTAAAACTATACGGTTGACCCGGGGCAGTTCGCCCGATTCATGCTGGCTCCCCGCCGGAGTGTATTTAAACAGCAATGCCAGCAACACATGCACCAGTATCGCCGCGATCAATGCCCCCCATATACAGCACGACCGTTGCGAAATATTTTGCAGAGTGCGGAAAATTTTCTGCGTCATTGCCCTTTGCCCTGTATTTATTCCGCCGGAGCGGTAAAGATTCCATTGGATGCAGTCGGAGATTTTTCAGCCTGTCCCGTAGCAAGAAATGTTGAAAGCCCGAATTTGGCGGCAATCGCCATTACTTCGGTCACAGCGGCGTGTGATGTATTTGCATCGGCACGCACAATCACCATTTTCATATCGCTCTTACTGCGTACCATCGAAAGTTCTTCAGCCAGATCGTCCATGTTCAGCGGTTTATCGTTGAAATAGAGCTGAATCCCGCCTTCTGGCGTGTTGGCTATGGTTATGATAAACCGTTCCAGCCCGGCACGCATCCTGCCGGCATTGACCTGCGGCAGAGTTACTTCCACCCCCGAAAGCTGAACAAAGGGCATGGAAAGCACCAGAAAAATCAGCAAAAGAAAAAATACATCCAGAAAAGGCGTGCAATCCGGTCTGCCGGTGAATGCCTTGAGCCGGGGAGCGTATTTTCTTTGAGAATATTTTTTAATCATGTTTCACCGCCGGAGATTTCAGTTGCGTTCCTGTTCCTGCCGTTCAAAAAATGCCACTATCTCCGAGGCGGACTTTTCAATATCCAGCGTAATGGCATTGAGTCTGCCGTGCAGATAATTGTATGCGGCGTAGCAGAAAATCGCCACCGCCAGCCCCGATGCCGTGGTTATCAGCGATTGATTCACCGCCGAAGCCAGCTCCGTAACTGACAGATAGACACTCGCCGTGGAGTTCACCGCCTGAAATGCCTCCATCAACCCCAGAACTGTACCCAGCAAACCCAACAGCGGAGCAATGTAGCCGATAGTACCGAGGATGTTCAAATGCCGTTCAAGGCGTGCAACTTCGTCCAGACATGCACTTTCGATGGCATTATCCAGTTTGCGGTCGCCCCGCTGGCGGGCGAGGATCGCCGCATTAAGCACTGCCGGAACCGGGCCGGGGGTATTGTCGCACAATGTGATGGCTTCCACATAACCATCCCGCCGCAGTACATTGAACAAACCGGTTATCAGCTCGCCGACATTGATCTGTTCGCGGTGAAACTGAAACCATTTTTCCAGAAATATAAACATTGCCAATACACTGGCCAAAAGTATCAGCCACATGACCGGACCGCCATCAGACATCATTTTCATAAAAAGCATTTTATTTCCTCCATTTATCTTGCCGCCGGAACAGTTTTCTGCACCAATTCCAGCTGTTTATTTATATCTTCGCCGGGCAGATTTAATTCAAAAGCTGCTTTCAGCAACCGTTCTGCGGCTGATTTAAGCTGTTGAGCCTGATCTACTTCCGATGTTTCACGCACTGCCTGCAATATGAGTCTTAATGCACCATCCAGAGCCTTTATGCTCCAGATTTCCTGATAAAATCTGTTTTGGCGTTTGCAAAGCAGTGAGTTGTAAATTATTTCGCGGTATTTGCTTAATGCCCCTGCCGCATCGGATTTATCTTCCAGACAGCGGCCGAGTTTATACATCGTCTGCATTTGTATTGACGGTGATAAATCGTTGTTTTTCAGCAATCTTTCGTAACATTCCATTGCCTGAAGCAGATATTCTTCTTTGCGTTGTTTGCTGTAAAGCGTGTATGCCGCATCGCCGGTTCTGCCGGTACAGCCGTAAGCAAAGGTGCCGACGGAGCGTTTTTCGGCTTGCTGAAACGCCGCCAGTGCCGCTTCGGCATCGCCGGATGCGGCTTTAAGATCGCCGAGCATGAAAAATGCCCGGCCCGCCAGAGCGTGATCGGCATATTTGCCTGTCAATTCTTCCAACGCTTTGAGTTTACCGGCGTGGTCGTTCAATGCTCCGCAGATCACCGCCCGGTCGTAGAGTATTTCCGGAATCAGCTCTGTCCGGGTACTGCTGTAACGGCCGCTGATAATTTCCAAAGCACTCAATGCTTCTTTATAGCGGCTGTTTTCACGCAAAAAATCCACCCTGCGGAAGTTTCCGGCTACGGTGAATTTGCTTTCCGGATATTTTTCCGTAAGTGTATTGAGCAATTTTACGGCATCGGCTTCTCTGTTTTCAGCCAACAATGCACTCAACGCCTTGTAAAGAGCGTTGGCGGCTTTTTCGCCCGGATAATTTCCGGCATAGAGCTGGAGCATTTCCGCACCGTTGAACTTTTTACTGCTCAACGCCAGGGTTCCGGCGTGGAAAAGAGCTTCGGAGGCTTCCGGTGATGATTTGTACTTTTGGGCAAAAACTGAAAATTTGCCGATCGCTTCATCGGTTCTGCCCAGTTGTTCGGTTATCAGAGCGTCAAGGTACGCCATTTGTTTGATTATATCTTCACCGGTCGGGGATTTGATAGCGGCAAGTTCTTCAGCCGCCGCATCGTAACTCTTTAACATATAAAGACTTTGTGCCAGATAAAGCTGTGATTTATCCGGAGTTTTGCTTCCAAGTGCAGCCAAACGGAAATACCCGGCGGCGTCGCTGTAGCGGCCAAGTTTGTACAGATATTCGCCAAATTCATGCTGAACGGAGCTTTTCAAATCTTTGTCTTTGATATTTTCAATGGCAAATTTGAACATTGCCGCGGCTTCCGGAACCTTGTCCTGTTTCTGATACAACCGTGCAAGTTTACCGGCGGCACTGCACCGTTCAGCCATATCGGCATTTTTATCCTTGCAAAGTCCGGCAAAGATTCTCACTGCATCGTCGGTTTTGCCCAGCTGTATATAAAGATCGCCGATCACCGCCATCAACGAATCCTGCCCGGGAGCCTTCGGAAAGAGTGTCATAAAATTCAGTGCATCATCGAGTGCATCCTGCCAGAATTTACCGTCGATTTCCAGTATGATCACCTTCTTCAACGCCGTCTGACGGAACGCTCCTTCGGCGAATTTATACGCCAGTTTGGCATATTCCACAGCTTTGCCGGGAGTACTCTGTACTTTCTGTGCCAAAGCGTATGCTATACGGGCAAGCAGCGGGTCGGGAGCTTTGGCGTTCCCGGCAATGTTCTGGAAATCCTTCTGAATATCTTTTCCTTTGTTGGTGTAACACTCCAACAGCAAACCGAGTTTCTTTGTCCGCCGGGCAAAATTGGCAAGTATATCTTCCGGAACAGAGGTTTTCAAATCCCCAAAAGCCTTTTCCGCCTGCTTTATATCGTTGTTTGCCAACGCCAGAAAGATAAGATTTTCCATCGCCTTGAATTTTTTCAGATAGTTATCTCCGGCAATCACTGCCATATCCAGGGCTATTTTTCTTGCGGCGGCGTAATTGCCGTCATTGCTCAACGCTTTGCTCAACAGCTCCAACGCCGGGAAAGTCGCGGGATCTGCCGGATCAAGTTTTTCGGAAATTCCGGTCAGAAGTTTTACTGCCGAGCTGTTTTCGTGTTTGTAAAACAACATTCTTGCCTGCATGAGCTTGAGCATATTGCTCCCGGCAAAAAGTTTGTCTTTTACCACACTGTTCAGCAGTTTCCCGGCTTCCTCGCCCCGGTTGGCCGCCAGCAGACTTTCCAGCAAACGGTCGGTTGCCTGAATCCGCAAATCTTTATCCTGCAAGCTGTTCAGCGATTGGCGAAAAAAATCTGCCGCGGCGGCGGCATCATCATTTTCCAACGCCAGTTCACCCAGCCGGAAATAGCGTTCCCCGGCATTGACCTTACCGGCAAAGATCGCCGCATCGCCGGTTATTGATGCGTTTTCCGCCGCGTTCAGTGCCGAAAACACCAACACACCGATCATAAAATATACGGCAATCTTTTCCATAAAAAGTTTTTCTCTTTCCTGATTATTCCGCCTGAAACTTATTCAGCGTTTTCTGCCTGAACTTCCGCACCATCCTTTTTCGGAGCAAGTTTTTCCCGGACTTTATCGGTGATCTTTCCGGCGAGTTCGGCGTTGCCTTCCAGCAGAGCTTTGGTCTGTTCTCTGCCCTGACCGAGCTGTTCGCCTTCAAAACTGAACCAGCTGCCGCGTTTTTCCAATATACCCAGATCGGTGGCTACATCGAGTATCGAACCGATGCGGCTGATACCTTCGGAGTAGTTGATGTCGAATTCAGCAATGCGGAAAGGCGGTGCCATCTTGTTTTTGATGACCTTGACGCGGGTGCGGTTGCCGGTAACATTGCCGGAAGCATCTTTGATGGCCGTAACTTTGCGTATATCCATGCGGATCGAAGCGTAGAATTTCAACGCATTACCGCCGGTGGTCGTTTCGGGATTGCCATAGACCACACCGATCTTTTCGCGGATCTGGTTGGTGAAAATAACGCAGGTCTTGCCGCGGTTCGCCGCCCCGGTGATCTTACGCAATGCCTGACTCATCAAGCGGGCCTGCAAGCCCATGTGCGAATCGCCCATCTGACCTTCCAGTTCAGCTTTGGGCACCAATGCCGCCACCGAGTCAACCACCAGCACGTCGATCGCACCGCTGCGGATAAGAGCATCGGCAATGTTCAAAGCATCTTCACCGCTGTCGGGCTGACTGATAAGCAGATCTTCGGTATTCACGCCGATCTTGGCGGCGTAAACCGGGTCGATAGCGTGTTCGGCATCGACGATGGCACATCTGCCGCCGGCTTTCTGGGCGTTGGCGATAACATGCAGACAGACCGTGGTCTTACCCGACGACTCCGGCCCGAAGATTTCAACGATCCTGCCTTTTGGCAGACCGCCGATACCCAATGCCAGGTCAAGGCTCAAAGCACCGGTGCTGATAACTTGCACATCGCCAGCGTAGGTAGCCGAATCGCCCAGACGCATGATGGAACCTTTACCGAACTCCTTTTCGATCTGTGCAATGGTTATTTCAAGATTTTTATTGCGTTCAGCATCGTTGATATTATCAACAGCCGGAGTATTTTTCACTGCCATAATTTTACCTCACAACTCATTAAATGTCAAGATCTTTTACGCTTGCGGCGTATTTTTCGATATACTCTCTGCGGGGTTCCACTGCGTCGCCCATGAGCAATGTGAACATGCGTTCAGCCGCCACGGCGTCGTTCATGGTAACTTTGATCATCTTGCGGCGTTCCGGGTCCATGGTGGTTTCCCAGAGCTGTTCGGGGTTCATTTCACCCAAACCTTTGTACCGCTGGATGTCGATGCCTTTTCTGCCGTTTTCGCGGATGATGTCAAAGAGTTCCTGCAAACTGCCGGCGGCGGCTTCTTTGCCGTCGGCATTGACTTTCCAGATAACATCGCCGGCAGTGAACACCTTGTCGGCGGCTACATTCTGTGCCGCCAGATCGCGGGCGAGTTCGCTGACTGCCAACGCTTCAAAAATATCCACTGTGTCAACTGCACTCATGGCAATGGAAGTTTCAAAGAGTTCTTCACTGTTTTCGGTTTCGCCGGCGTCGGCACCGTTTTCCGCGTCTGCGGCGGCATCGCCATCGGCATTATCAACGGCATCGACTGCCGCAACTTCCGGCATTTGAGCTTCGCCGATGCGGTCGCGGCTTTCGGCAATAACTTCTCTGCGTTCTTCGGCGGTATAGACAAATTTGCGGGAGACTGTACCATCCAGCTCACGCACGCTGATTTCGGCGATCGGGAACAAGCCTTCAGCATTGGCAAGTGCAAAGTATTCCGGCGGTTCCACACCGCAGCGCTGCAAGCCGCTGGCACAATGCTGGGCACGGCGGAAGAGGGAGATCAGAGCTTCGACCTTTTCGCGTTCCACGGCGTTGCCTTCGGCATCAAATACCTGAATATCTTCCACACCCAGCTGGATAAGGTAGTTGTCGAGCTGTTCATCGGTGTCGATATAACGCTCTTTGTTCTTGCGTTTGACCTTGAAAAGCGGCGGATTGGCTATGTAAATGTGCCCCGCTTCGATCAGAGGACGCATCTGGCGGTAGAAGAAGGTCAGCAGCAGTGTACGGATGTGGGCACCGTCCACGTCAGCATCGGTCATGATTACGATGCGGTGATAACGCAGTTTGCTGATGTCAAAGTCTTCATCCACGCCACAGCCGATAGCCTGAAACATAGCTTTGATTTCGTTGTTGGCAAGGATTTTATCCAGACGGGCCTTTTCCACGTTCAAAAGTTTACCGCGGATCGGAAGGATCGCCTGAAACTTGCTGTTTCTGCCCTGTTTGGCAGAACCGCCTGCGGAGTCCCCTTCGACGATGTACATTTCGCAATTTTCAGGATTGCGGTCAGAACATTCGGCAAGTTTGCCCGGCAGCCCCAGACCGTCGAGTACACCTTTACGCTGCACGAGTTCGCGGGCCTTGCGGGCGGCTTCGCGGGCTTGAGCGGCACGCATACTCTTGAGGATGACCTCTTTTGCCACGGCCGGATTTTCTTCGAGGAACATGGAAAGTTTTTCAAATACCACCGATTCAACGATACCGCGTACATTGCTGTTGCCCAGCTTGGTCTTAGTCTGACCTTCAAACTGCGGATCGGGTACTTTCACGCTCACAATGGCGGTCAGACCTTCACGCACGTCTTCGCCGGACATACCTTTGTCGGAAGCACCTTTGAGCATTTTGTTGTCGCGGGCATAGTTGTTGATACTGCGGGTCAGAGCCGTCTGGAAACCCACCAGGTGTGTACCGCCGTCAACGGTATTGATGTTGTTGGTATAGCTGGTGATGTTGGCACGGAAACTGTCGTTGTACTGCATGGCTATTTCCACATCCACGCCGTCTTTTTCGCAATGAAAATAGATCGGTTCGGGGTGAACGACTTTTATATCCGCATTGAGGTATTTGACGAATTCCGCCACCCCGCCTTCGTAGCAGTGGTGCTCCATATATTTGGGGTCGGAATTTTCAAGGCGTTCATCAATAAGCGTAACCGATACGCCGCTGTTCAGAAATGCCAGGTCACGCAGACGGTTGGCGAGGGTATCGCGGCTGTAAACCGTTTCGGTAAAGATCGTGGCATCGGGTTTGAAAGTCACTTTGGTACCGCGTTTATCGGTATCGCCGAGGCTGTAAAGCTGTTTGGTGGTGTTGCCGCGGGCAAATTCAATACCCCAGGCTTTGCCGTCGCGGTAAACTTCGACCTTCATCCAGTCGGAAAGTGCGTTCACGCAGCTTACACCCACGCCGTGCAGACCGCCGGAAACTTTGTAGCTGTTGTGGTCAAACTTACCGCCGGCGTGCAGAACGGTCAAAACGACTTCCACTGCGGGTTTGCCCTCGGTTTCGTGCATATCCACCGGGATACCGCGGCCGTCGTCGAGTACGGAAATGGTATTATCCGGGTGAATGGTAACAATGACTTTGCTGGCATAACCTGCCAATGCTTCGTCAATGGAGTTATCGACCACTTCGTAAACCAGGTGGTGCAGACCTTTTTCAGAAGTCGAGCCGATATACATGGCAGGACGCATACGCACCGCTTCCAGACCTTCCAGAACGGTGATCTTACTGGCAGAATATTCGGATGATGCGGCATTATCCGCCGGAGCCGGATTGGCGTTGATTGCATCGGGTTCTTTGATCTCGTCAGACATCGGTAAAAATTCTCCTGTATTTTGATATATTAAATTTATATAAAAACATATTCGTTATATACAATACACTGTCGGGACATTTTTTCAAGGTTTTTACACTCAAAACTGATGATTTTTTGCTATTTTTTTGCGGTTTGTGCCGCAGAGTGCAGACTTGACCACCGCATACGCGGAAGGTATGGTTGATGGCGGCAGAAATCCTACTCCCAAAATTTCTCAAAACTTCTCAAAATTTCCCACAGATGCCATCCTCCTGTGCCGGAGGCTATGGAGGACAAGTCTATGCTATTGCCCGCGTATGCGGCGGGCATGACATACACTATGGAGTCAACTTTACAGTATTTGCAATTCCTGTTCCGGCGTGGTATATTTATACTGAACTCAACAGGAGGTTTTTTTATGGCGATAATGCACACATTATTTTTTTCCGGCACGCTCAAACGGCGGTGTGCCATGAATGTCTATGTTCCGGAAAAGCCCCACTCGGATGGCAAATACGGATTTCCGGTGGTTTATCTTCTGCACGGCCGAAGCGATGACGAAAACTCTTACGCCGACCACGGCATCAGGGCTTTGTGCGAAAAATACGAGTTTATCGTTGTGATGCCCGACGGGGCAAGATCGTTCTATTGCGACATGGTTTCCGGCGAAAAATACTGGACTTTTATCTCCGGAGAACTGCCCCGGCTCATCAGCACGATGTTCCCGGCGAGGACCGACCGCGTAAATACCTTTGCCGCAGGGCTTTCCATGGGTGGATACGGTGCTTTGAAACTGGGCATGAGACACCCGGAAAGATTCGCAAAAATCGGTGCCATGTCTTCCGTTGCCGACATCAGCTGGGCGGGGCGTAAAGAAGGCTGTATGTGCGACGAGGAAGTCAACAGCATTTTCGGCTCACGCACTGCCATGATCGGAAGTAATGACGACCTTTTTGTACTGCTGGAAAAACCCGCTCCGGAGTGCGGCAGACCTGAACTTATGATGCGTTGCGGTACAGCAGATATTCTTATAGAGGAAAACCGCGAGTTTGTCCGCCGTGCCGGAGTTGCCGGAAACTGGAGCGTTGACTACAAAGAAACCCCCGATGCAGTGCATAACTGGGAGTACTGGATGCCGGTATTGGAAGAAATTTTTGATTTTTTCAGTAAATAATCGCTGTAAAAATTGAAAAAAAGCAAAATCGGGTTATATTATAGTTTCAAAAGTGTTTTTGACAAACCCTTAATTTTTAACCTTTAATCAACAAAAAAGAGGCAAAAAAATGATCAAAGTCGGTATCAACGGTTTCGGTCGTATCGGCCGCATGGTTTTCCGTGCAGCGGTAGAAAACTTCAGCAAAGACATCCAGATTGTCGGTATCAACGACCTTTTGGATCCCGATTACTTGGCTTACATGCTGAAATATGACTCAGTTCATGGCATTTTCAAGCATGACATCAAAGTCGATGGCAACTATCTCGTGGTCG
>SUVS01000036.1 GCA_015061885.1 Lentisphaerota bacterium | reverse complement strand
TTTTTCAAAAAACAGAGCATTTCTCCGTCATTTGAGCGGAGATTTTTCCGATTTTCCAAAAGCATTTTTGTCAGATTTTTATTTTTGAGCTGAAATGTCAGTCGAAGTCGAACAGCAGTTGTTCTTTGTTCTGGGAAGGCGGAGGTTTATCGGCGACAGGTTGGAGAGCAAGTTTCAATAATTCAGAGATATTCCGCCGACTCCACAACATACCTTTGACTAAAGTATAAAGCCTGTGGAAATATTGTTTCCATTTCACAGAAATCCCATAATTTTGTAAAATTGGTGTTTTTTGACATTGTTTGAGCGTAAGATTTTCTTAAAATTACTCCCCCCTGTTGTCAAATATCAGTTTTTTAGTTCAAATGCTTCAGAAGCAAAATTCCATTTGTTTGGGTATTGACGGTGGTGGTTTGTTTAATTTGTTTTTAGCTTTTTCACATGCTTTCAGTACAGTTTCCAAATTCAGAAAGTTCCACAATATAGCTCTGACAAGTGTAAATAAACTGTGAAAAGAGTGCTTCCTTTGAAGTTTCCATGCAATAAATATGACTTAATATTCCGTGATGATTTTTCATACCATCACAAACATCATTTAAACTTAATGCATGAGTGAGTTGTGAATAAATCATCGCCACCACATGACTGGTTGCGGTAAACGATCTCGTCTGAATTTTATGTTTTTTACGCAAAGATTCAATGATTTTGCGTGGAATTAACTTGACAATTTGTCCAAGTACTGCCATATTATGTTTTTGAGGATTCATGTTTAAGATGAAAATTTCCATATCAGAAGAAGGTATTTCTATGCGGTTCGTCCGCAAAAAGTATTCGTCCTGCTCCAGCGTTTTTACAATGGCACTTCCCACGCCCTTGCCGATATATTCCGACAGTATGTAAATGGCCCGCAGGATACTTTCGGGCAAACTCCCCCGCGATAGGGAGCTATATAGCCGGTACTGATTACTTTATACGCTGTAACAGCGACATTGGTATGTGCTGAATCTGCCTGACTTTTGATTTTTTCAAGCGAAAAATGCTTACAATACTCTTCAATCAATTATGTCGGTCACAGCTCAAAAGATTATGCCGGAACATTCTATTTATTGTATCTTATGCCGTGCCGGTTTCAGCAACAGGGTCTTCAAATTTCATACACAGCCATATTGCAGCAAGCATCAGAATATCCATTGCTGATTCGTAAATATTCAATCCCGCAGCAGTCGTTCCTTCGCCTGACAATTTCATGGTCATCACGGCTTCCAACACAAAAACTGCCTGAAATATCAGCCGCATTAGCAATAACAGCAGCAGTACTCCGTGATGCGGTACTTGTGCCGGAGTGCCTGTTGACGCAAGTTTTATATTTTTGCTGATCTTGTTCCGCAGGAACAGCCATGCTGCAGCAATAATCACTGCCGCGGGAAGATTCATCATCCAATACAAATCAGCGGAATTTGCAGAGCTATTCCAGTGTTTCCAGAAATAACCGAGAACCGCCGGTGTAATTACAGTCAGCAGGAAAAGCAGATCATAGCCAGCCAGCAGTAAACGCAATATCCGCAAAGATGGCGGACGGGGCTGTGAGACTTCCATCTTTTCATATCCATCAGCCTCCCATATTGCGGGGGCCCGGTATGCCTTGAATCCGCCGAGCTTCCGGTATTGGTTGAAGGTCAGCAAGCAGAATACGATCGCAACCCCCTGACAGGCAACCTGCCAGAAATAAAGTCCGCGATAAGCCTTTTCTCCAAGTTCAAGCCCGGTTTTCAGGAAGTCAAAAAATCCCCCCATGAGCAAGCCGAAAAGCAATCCCGCACCGCTGGCGATCAACGAGCGTGCCGAACAGAATTGACCGAAGCGGGATTTGGGGAAAATCAGCTGCAGTGTCGGCATAGCTGCTATACCTGTAAACAGATTAAGGAACATTGCCAGGTTGAAAAGCAAATATACCCACCAGAAAACCTGACCGGGCGGAGTGAAAAAGAACCATCGCGTTTCACAGCAGATCGTTATAAAAATAAATATTTTCAGAAATACCGAGATGCGTATCGGGTGCCAACGGTCGATCAGCACCGCTCCGACAGAAGCCGCCAGAAATGCAATTCCGGTTCTGACCAAACTGATCGTGCCATTCATATTGCCGATATCCGCCATGCTCAAACCCATTGACTGCTGGTGGAATACGATAAATGCCGCACTGAGCATCGCTGCACTGGAAAATGTAGTATCAAGAAAGTTGAACCAGTAGATACGGTGCGAAAAACTTTCCTTGCCGAAAGCGAAAATGCCTGAAGATTTTTTCTTTTTTGCCGGTTCCGGATCCGGAAAACGCGGTTCTTTGAGAAACAGACACATTGCCCCCATGAGTACACCATAGATCACCACAAAGCCGATCATCACTTCTCTGGTATGTTCAAGAGTGTGTTTGAAGATAAAATAATTGTAAAGTGCCGATGAAATGGAGGCGGTTATCTGTAATGCTCCGTTAAAACGCGTCATCACCTGCGGAGGTATTACATCGTTGTAGATGTAATAAAACACCGAACCGACAAACATGTAGAAAAATTTGAAGATAACTATACCGGTTGCTACCACGATTATCGCCAGTGTTTCGGGCGAAAGCGATGATAATGGAGCCAGTATCCGGCTCAATAATTCTGATTCTTCCCGGTAAAAACCGATTATCAGCCAGCTTACGCAGATCATCGGCATGGTAAAGAAAATAAACGGCACCCGGCGGCCCCACCGTTTGGAACGGTAACGGTCGCTTTTGAAACTGACCCACTGGCAGACGGTCATATTGAATACCTGACCGATAGTGGTGGTTATGAAAACCAGCAAAGTCGATGATATGCCCAGCTCATTGAGTTTGAGTGTAACAATGGTCGGTGTAACTGATATTGTCATACTCAAACCGGCATAGCCAAGCAGGATCAACCCCATGGCGATCAGCATTTTCGGCAGAGTATAAGTCAATCCGGAAACCTGATAAAGCGGAGCTGTGTTTTTTTCCCGGGTGCTCATGTCAAGACCTTTCAACCGAAGATTTCATCAATGATCGCCGGGTCTTTGCCAATGATTTCCAGATAACGCGAGAGCAGCCGGCGCGAAGACCCCCATTCAGTATTGGGACTCATGCAGCTGAAATACTCATAGGTGATTATGCGTTCGACCAGCGGCGAAGCCTCGGCTAATTTCATATACAAGGTTCTGTAATCGGATTGCCGGAAAACGCCTCTGGCTTCGCCATGACCGGGGAACGGCCGCTGGAAAGTTTCCACATTGCTCCACAATTCAATACCGCATTTTTTGAAAAGTTTTCCTGCTTCAATGTACCACTCCTGCAAGCCGTTACTGCCGATTCTGCCCATTTCACATTCGGGAATGGCGATCGTATCCTGCGGGGCACAGTAGTCGAGCAGTCCGGCAGCGGGTTCAAAGAAATATCTGCCGTAAATATCGCACCACTCTTCAGGGGTATAAGTCCTTTGCATATCGCCCATTACGCCGGTGAATGATGGCGACATGAAAGTTTTCATTTCCGGGAAAGTACTCCGCATGTATTTCAGCACTCCGTGGCAGATATCCAGAAAATTGAAGTGCCACGGCAGAGCTTCCAGCGATACATACAAACCTTTCAAACAGGGATGATGGGCGTATTTTTTCATGGCACGATCATAAAAACGCTTGTTGTTGTCGATCTCTTTTTTCCAGTCGCCATTGTGCAGATTGGAAATGCTCACCGGGCCGCCGAGGAAAAGCGTCATTTCATATTTATCTGCCAGACGGAAAACCATATCCAGCAGACATTCATCTTCTTCCCAGGTGGTTGAACGGGGGTCTTCGGCAGAGAGATGTTTCCCGTTCTGTTCCCATTCGGTACGGATCACAAACAAGTGATCCATGCCGATAGCTTTCATCATTTTAAAATCGTTTTCCCATTCTTTCAAACCGGCATTTACAATACCGGTATCGGAAATGAGCATGTTGACAAAAGTACCGGTGATCGGCTTTATCGGTATATTTTTAAGCATTTTTTCAACCTTTTCAGTATATATTTTTTTCAGTTATTTTTGAACCATACGGTTAAAGGATCGTCTTTCGACATAAGTCTGCCCGCAGAGGCATAATCGAACAATGTCCGGTCATGCCACTTTTCGCACACCATATAATCGGCAGGAGCGGCGGCTTCCGCCATGACCAGTACTCCGCGTACAACTGCCGTAAAAGGAGAGCCATCCGGAGCGGCAACCTCTTTTAACGAGCAGTCAAAGGTCATTTTTACACGATCATCAGCCGACCATTGACGGGTGATTTCCAGATATTCACCCTTACTGAAATCACATGCCGAACCATTGAGTGTTACTGCTGTGCAGAATTCGGGAATACGCAACCGCAAACAGAATTCTGCGGGACTTGCAACCGATATTTCTGCGGATGCTTCTGCCGGGTAATTGCCTGATACTTCGATTTTTGTACCATTGGCAAGTTCTGCTGTCAACGCTTCAAAAATGTTTAATTCCGCACCATTTTTACACATTCTGACCGCCAGACGGGGAGCCATGGCAAGGGCTTCCGGTCCTTGTGCCAGACAGCAGTCGTTGCCGCCGAAAGGCGTACCGAAACCGCGGTTGATCTGATCGTCCGCCGGAATTTTAGCTCCGCCGCCGGTCAGCGGAGTGGGGTTGCAGTGGATCCATTGCGTACCATCGGGTGACATTGCACCTAAAATACCGTTGTATAACGAACGCTCTGCTTCCGCCATCGGTATTGCCGGATCGAGCAAATTGGCAATCGCATCGCAATAGTGCAGATAAGTGGTGGTAACGCAGGTTTCGCCCAGCATACCACTGTCGCTTCGGGTCTGGCGAAATTTACCGTCATACCAATATTCGCCGCAGCAATCTCTCAAACCGCCCACACCGGTAATAAAAATTTCTTTTTCTCTGACGGCATGAAAATATTTTTCGCATGCTTCCTTATATTCCGGTTTGGGATCCAGTAAATACAATTCTGCCAATCCCTGAAAACAACTTGTCAGTTCATAGGATTTGGCATTGCCAATGGTTTGCGGAGCAACCCCGTTGCGGGCGGCTTTAAATATGTTGTGTACCATAGAACAGCCGCTTTCGGCAATATAGCGGGCATATTCCAGAAAACGCTTTTCACCGGTAAGTTTGTAAACGCCGACTACTGCACCAAGAATGGAGGCAGAAGCCAATCCGTCATGCAAGCCGCATGTGCGAATATCTTTTTTGTCCCGGTTGACCTGGCTCATCAGGTGATCGAGCATTTTTACACAGCAGATTTTGACCTTTTCGTCGGATTCCACCATATAATAATACCGCAACAGAGCCAGAATTACATATTTTCTGCCCCAAATATCCCAGAATGTGGTCTGCTTATCTGCCGGATAGGAGCTTATACAGCCGTCGGGCGTCTGGGTTGCCATGATATTTCTGACGGTTTCCCGGATAATGGCTTCCAGCTCCGGATCCCGCACGGAATTGTTTGCCAGAATAGCGGAACGGACTATCTTGCCCCAGAACTCGCACCGCCAGCCGTTATCCGCTTCGTTGCGGTTGGCGAACGGCGACTCCAGCAACCGGTAATCAACTTTTTTCAGCCGGTTGTTGACCACACTTTGCAGGGCTTTGCCCAGAGTGCCGTGCAGGCGGACTGCCGGAAAAGTATTATTCATTTTTTGACCTCATAAAGTTCAACATGGTCGAGCCACGCAGTACCTTTCATCTTGATAAACTGGAAAGTAACTGACTGACCTGATTTTTTACCCACATCGGCAGAGGTGGAAAAATGACATTCAAAGCGTGTCCACGGGCAAGTGCCACGCATGGAAGTTTTGCGGGGAAGAATGATATGTCTGCCGGAACCTTCATTTACATAGACAATAAATCTGCTGCCGGGACCGCCTGAAGCGACATCTTGCATACGCAGATAATAGGTCAGCACATAATCGGTATTGGGCTTGAGTTTCAAATTCTGCGAAACGCTCATTTGTTTGTCATCATGCAAACGCACAGACTGCCCTCCGGCAACAAAATACTGTGTATCCAGCGGGAAAGTTTTGTGCGGATTGGAAACTCTCCATTTGCCGTTGAACTGGGGATTTTTGCCCGCAGGAGCTGTAAAGTCACCATTATCAAAAAGATTTTTACGGGCATTTTCCGTCAGGATCAGAGTTCCGAAACGGTTAATATCGCCAAAACCTTTGGCTATGGGGCTCCAGTTATAAAGGTCGGTCTTGGGCTTGCTGCCGACCAAACTGCGATGTCTGCCGAAGTTGGCAAGGATACCTTGCGGAGAGGCTTCCGGCAACTCATTTTTAGGAATACGCATTTCCACGCTCCAGAACTTGCCGGCTTCCTGATAAGTTTTGATTTCAGCCTTGCTTGACCAATCACCGTCTTTTCTGCCGGAGGTACTGCCTCTGGTACCGTTGGGGCGTTCCAAATCTGCAATAGACCCGGCAGGATTGACCATCCACTGATAGTATCTGGTCGGGTGGCGGTCGGGTGAAAGGAAGATTTCCAGCGTGGAATCCAGATAAAGATCGCGGTGGTCGCGGGGACGGACGGGAGCTTTGGGCGTTGCCGGTTCTTCACAAAATGCCCCAATGTAGTAAAAGTCTTTATCATGCATCAGATGAATGATGGTTTTAACTTCGGCAACGGCATCTTTTTTCAGCGGTGCGAGGTAAAGTTTACCGGCTTTCTTCCATGCGGCATCATCCAGTTTACCGTCGATAACAGGTGCAATTCCGGTAATTTGGGGCATATCGGCCTGCCAGTTGGAGGACGAAGCCTGCGATGATTTGAATTCAGAAGCGGCGCGGCATGTCGGCTGCCACATTTCTTTTTCAATAAGGTTGACTCTGGCAAGGCAGAGTTTATCTTTGGCACAAAGTTTTTTCGCTTCCGCAAAAAGAGCATTTATCCGGGCAATTTCTTTTTCTGAATAGATATTGTTCCACAATTCCAGATCAGTGGGCCACAGCACATCCGGGCCGGAATCGCCCATCAGACCTTTGGAGGCTATCTTCAGCCAATTGCGTTCCACGGATTCAAAAAATTCCTGCATCGGTTTGGCGGCGGGCCCGAACATCACAGCGGCATGTTCCGCGAGCAATGCATCAATATCAGTATCGGGATTCCAGAGGAGTTTGCCGAAGGTGTAGTGATATAGATAATTGTAAATCGCGTGGTCGCTGGCACTTTCAAAGAAGATACCGAAAATGTACGGTCGGGCACGCTTGACGAATGCCGCAGTTGCCCGGGGCGTCATGTGAGGTATATTCAAACCTTTGCCGTGATATTTGCCGGGGTAAGTCCACAGCCAGATCTTGGAATCAAGTTTTTCCGACCATTTTTCCATCAGAGCGATTTCCGAATCACGCACGGCGGGATTGCCTTCGTTCCACGGGCCTTTGGTGGCAAGCATTACCAGCAGATTATCCGGTATATCCACATCGGGTACATAACGGTACTGACCGTAAGCCATGGTGGTCAGATAACCGGGGATTTTATCCTTTTTTACTGCATTTGCCATATCGGCAAACATCTGCCACATATATTTATTGCGGGCTTTGGAATCTTTGATCGTGGCACATTTTGCACAATGACACCAGTACATGCTGTCATCCGGCATGATATTGAAACAGGGCAGGCTTTTCGGGAAAATATGGAACTGCCAACCGTGTTTGCCGTTAAGCTGAAGAACTCCGCGTTCACTGGCCGGGCGTCCGGCGAGAAATGCTTTGGCATCGGCGGTGATCTCATCGCGGATACCGCTGGAGTAACACAACTGCAGTTGGGCGGTGCCGGTGATCCGCTGACCGGTGGAGTTGAGGGCAAAATATTCAGGATGGCTCTGCACGAAACGCTTTTTGTAGCCCAGCATGTTCAAGCCGTGGCAGTTGGGTATAACGAGCGTTTCCACGCGGTTGCGGAGCATGTTGACCGGCCGCCAGTGATGTTGCCACTTTTTGGCATCGGCCTTGTAATAGTTGGGAAACTTCTTCTGATTATCGACAAAACGCCGCTGGGTAAAGTCAGGACGGTCGTAAATATCAATGGCGGGCAAACTCCAGTTTTTCTGCACAGGTATAACAGTACCCAGATCGCCGGGGAAGTAATACCGGATACCGGCAAAGCGTTCAAGGAAATCGTAAACCCCGAAAAGCGTGGCAACTTCGCCCTTATCGCCGTAGCGGATGATGACATTACGCGGATCAATATCGGTATCTTTGCCGATAATCAATATTTGATTGCCGATGGAGCGGATAACAAATCCGTCGCGGTCAAGTTTTTTGAGGTCGATGCCGTTCTTTTCCGCCAGAGCCTTGTCGCCGATTATAATGGCAGGACACTTTCCGCTTGCCTGTGCTGCAACAGAGATTTTTTTCCCGAAGGCTTTGGAGAGTTGCTCTGCAGCTTCATTACCTGCAAACTTTGCCGGCAGCGAGGCGTTTGCAGGAACTACCAATTCAAATTTGATATTGCCGTTTTTAACCATTTCAACGACGGGAGTTTGTCCGATGGAGATTGTTCGCGGTATTTTCGGATCCGGCAAAAAAGATATTTCCTTGCCTTGTACGGCAAATGAGCAGAGAAATGCCGCAGCCGCAAACATTATGCAGCTTTTAGATGATGTGATTTTGAACATTAAATCCTCCTTTTTTGCGGAAAAACACCCGCACGCTCCCCGGGGATTTTCTTTTTACCTTAAAATCCCCGGACAGCGGTTTGTTTACTATGTTAAAAATTGAATTTCAGATGATTAAGCAAACTCTTCAGAAAATATCAGAATTTGTAGCCTTGGGATCCCAGAAAGCCTTTACTGAACTGCCGGCAGTCTGGGGAATTTCTTTTTCAGTTTTGAACTCAACATGTCCATCGCCGAAGAGTACATTCATCCCGCCGTTGTGGCGCAAAACATAAGGAATACGATCAGTTTTTGTACTTACTTCAAAAAGATTGTAGTCTACAAAGTAAAAGCATCCTTCAGTTAAAGTAGCCAGCGATGACGGATTGGTGAAAGATGCAATATGAGTATTTCCGACAACTGTTAATTTACTGTTGTATGCCATTGTCCAATATCCGGCATGGACTCCCCACATAGGTGCGGATTCGGGACTGCTGGAGGAAGGACACACATGGGAACTTGGTTTCTTATCTTTTTTATAGGCGGCAAAATCTGCACCTTTTGTATCTTCCGGCCAGAACCCGGCCATTATTCTGCCTCCAAGAAAAACACTCGGATTAAGTTCGTGAACATTGGAAAGACTGAACATGTACTTATTACCATCAGAACCGGTATTCAACGGCATATGATCATTGTTGGCATCAACATAGAGCATGAGTGCTTTTCCGGCGGTATTAAAATTGTTTACACAGGAAATCGCTCTTGCCCGTTCACGGGCGGCGGAAAGTGCGGGCAGCAGCATTGCTGCCAGAATAGCAATAATGGCAATGACGACAAGCAGTTCAATAAGGGTAAAGCATGCTTTACCCTGCCTGCAGGCAGGGTATCCACCCTTCAGTTTATGTGATCTTTTTTCCAACAGTTCGATTAAAGCAAACTTCTTTGACTGCACGGTATCACGGTTCAAATCGTGTTCTTTCAAGATATTCATTTTTTTCCCCTTCCTGGTGAAATTTTGAAATGATTATGCTTACCGATGGAGAAAATATACCAAAAAAAATTTGAAAATCATAGTAGCAATCAAACAAAGAATTGTATTATTCCGATAAAAAAGCCGATTTATTCTCCGGCGTAACTGTTTACGGGGTTTTCAGCTTGTGTAATTTGCCGTAAATATCAGGAAAAACAGTATTTACAACAGTTTCTGCAATCTTTTAATCCGCAGAGACCGGTTTGATTACAGTAAAAAGCCGCCGGACGGGAAACCGGCAAACAGCAGTAAAATGATTTTTTTGTAACTTTCCGGTGCAAGGTTTATATTTCAGTTTTCTCCCATATATGAACAGAGATTCATACTGTGTATGGAGCGGGCAAATTATTTTTTTGCGACCATCCGGCGGTAATCCAATGGCGACATGCCCATGATTTTCCGAAAGCATTTGTCGAAATAGGCATTATCAAAATAGCCCAGTTCGGCGGCGATTTCAGAAATTGATTTGGTGCTGTTTTCCAATCTTCCGCAAGCCAGATCCACACGGTAGCGGATAAGATAGTCTGAAAAAGTGATTCCCGTCAGCCGTTTGAAAAATCGCCCCGCATATTCCGGAGAACAGCCGAAAACCTTGCCCAGATCGCTCAAAGTCAACTTTTCACGGCAATGGCGGTGTATGAATTCAAATGCTTTCGCCACCAGTTTTGATTCGTGGGTCGATGCGGTTGCCGCAATAAAATGCGTATCCCGGTAACGGAGCAATTCAACCATAAAACGCAGGAATATCGCCCGGGCCGCCACCTGATGCCCCGGCAGGGAACTTTTTAACTCGGCGGTCAGCTCGCCAAGCATCGGTTCAATTCTTTCGCGGGCCGCGTTGGGAATGGTGAATTTGCCGTAATCACTCAACAGCGACTGAAATTCCATTTGTTCCTGCCCGGTGAAAAAATCTTTTGAAAACATCAAATTGTAAAATTTCAGCCCCAGATTACCCGAAAATTCATGGCGGTCTTCCGGGCGGATAATGTACAAATCCCCGAGAAGCATCGGAAAACGCAAGTCGTTGACCGCACACCACCCGGTACCGGAGGTAACAAAAAGTATTTCAAAACAATCATGCGTATGCGGCTGTTGATAAAGCAGATAAGGCGATTCCAGCCACGCCGCCAGCGGCAGGTCGGAACATAAGAAGTTTTTCAGCTCGAAAAAAAGATTTTCATCACTCATTATACTGCCCCATTACTTTTTTCACAGCATAATATAGTCAGCGGTTTTCAACAATGCAAGAAGTTAAATGATATTTTTATCGGAATAATACAAATTTTCAGTTGATTACTACTATCCAAAATAAAGCTGTTTATGTATATTTACCGGCAAATAACAGTTGCGAACCATTGATTTTCAATGAATTGCCGCTGGAAAGGAAAAGTTGCATCAAACACCGGATTTATAATGGAGAGACACTTAAAATGATTGATAAGTATCAAGGCATCTGGATAAAATCCTACAAGGAATATTGCTATTTTGACGATTTTCCCGGGGCATATTTCCGCAAAGCATTTGTTGCTCCTGAAAGTATAGATGATGCAAAAATACAGATTTGCGGTCTGGGATTTCATGAAATATATCTCAATGGAGAAAAGGTCGGCGACCGCTGGTACGCCCCCGGACTTTCGCAATACGACTACCGTTGCGGCAGTATTACCTACGATGTCAGCAAGATGCTCATTCCCGGCAGAGAAAATGTTATGATCATCATGTTGGGCAACGGTTTTTTCAACTGTCATAATGAGTGGATGTACACCGTGAATTTTTCTTCGTGGCGAACCTCGCCGCGGCTGATCTGCGATATTCTGGTCAATGGCGAAGTTATCGCTGTGTCGGGAACGGATTGGAAAACCCATCCCGGGCCGGTGGTGTTTGACGCACACCATCTCGGCGAAGATTACGATGCCCGTCTGGAAATACCCGAAGCCTTCAAAAGCGGATATGACGATTCGCAATGGAGTGATGCATTCCGGGCTTATCCTCCCGGCGGTATTCTGGAACATGACGAAGACGAGCCCTGCCGGGTGATCGCTCAAACGCCGGGAAAAAAAATCGTTCCGGCAGGTACCGGTTTTTGCGTTTTTGATTTTGCAACCACTATCGCCGGTGCTGTCGAAGTAAAAATGCGGGGCAAGCGCGGCTGTAAAGTTACATTCAAATACGCTGAAGTATTGAACAGCGAGGGTCATGCAGATACATCATTTATTGATCTCGGGGTAAAACGCTTTGAAACCGATTCCTACATCTTCAAAGGCGATGGAGTGGAGTCATGGCATCCGCGTTTTGTCTGGCACGGCTTCCGTTATATAGAGGCCATTTACGATGATCCATCGGTGGAAATTATTGATATGACGGGTTTGTTTATTGCCTCGGATCTGAAAAAAATCGGCAGCATCGAAACCGGTAATGCTGTACTAAATAAGATCAATGAGCTGACCCGCACCAGTTATCTGGGCAATTTTATGGGTATTCCGACAGATTGTCCGACCCGGGAAAAGTTCGGCTGGCTTGGCGATGCCAACTGTGCCCTTGAAAGTGGATGGTGGAACTTTTATCCCAAAAACGGCTTGCGGCGGTTGGTAAATATAATTATGGATATTCAGCGGCCGGACGGCAATCTTGCCACACATGGCCCGACCACACTGTGGGGGTTTGAGCAATCCTGCCCGTCGTATTCAGTTTTTATGTATGAATTCTGCCGTTACTGCTGGCTTTTTGACGGCGATGACCGGATGATGGCTGAATATTATGATAAACTGGTAAAAGGTATTGCATTTTTTGAAATGCTTACTGCCGACGACAACCTTTGTCATACCGGCTACGCCGATTGGTGCCATCCGCAGTATTTTCCCGGTAAATCAGACGGGGAAAGACTGGATCCTACGCCGATGGAAAGTATTGCCTATTATGATATGATCCGCAATATGATATTTTTTGCCGAACATCTGAATAAAGAGAATGACGCGGCTTATTTCAAGGCATTGGGAGAAAAAGTCCGCAATGCGATCCGCAACAAATATTACGATCCGCAAAAGCAGACTTTTGACGGCGGATTTTGGACGACCAACGCTATGGCCTTGATGAGCGATATTGTAAATGAGGATGAAAGATCTGCCGTTGCCGCCAATCTGGTAAATTCGATCAGAGCCGAAAAACACCGGGTATGGGCTGGCATATTGGGCTCTAAATTCATTCTCCGGGCTTTGTCCGAAAATGGTTACGCCGAAGATGCCTGCCAGATGATCGTACAAAAGGAATATCCCGGCTGGGGAAATCTCGTTGCCAACGGGGCAACTGCCTTGTGGGAAATGTGGCACGGCAAAGCCTCACGCAATCACATCATGTTCGGCGAACCATCGGCATGGATGTATCGCTATCTGGCAGGTATTTCGCCCATTGAGCCCGGATTCAGTAAGGTTCGTTTTGCTCCGAACTTTGTCAGTCAAACCGATTTTGTCCGGTCTGAACATCTTGCCCCAACAGGAAAAATCGCTTCAGAATGGCGTCGGGAAGGTAAGCGGATCCATTGCCGTTTCACTTTACCTGAAGGCGTAACGGCAATGGTTGAATTGCCCGGTATCAAACAGGAAATTTCCGCAAGTGCCGAATTTACCATAGAATGTTGAGTTTACGCACTGGACGCGATGGAAAATCAGATGATTACTGATTCTCCATCGTGTGCAAGCATAACATTTTCCCGTCTGGCAACAGCTTTCTGTTCCGCCGGGGCGGTGGGCAACAAAGTAAGCACACAGTGATCAAACCATACTTTGACATATTCTGAAATGTTTCCCGTTTGCGGCAATACCCGGCGGATCGGTTTTGCTTACGGTTTGCTTACACGAAATGCCTATAAAATTTCCGATTTGCCGTATTACTTGGGTGAATATTAAAAATACATGGAAACATTTATCTTTCCGGAAGATAAAAATATCAAAATACTTGAAAAATCAGGATTGTAAGATTATAGTAAACAAAAGTTATGAGGTGGTTCTGAAAGTAATTTGGTGTTCTGCTGTTATAGGAAACAGTTTTTTATGAAAATCGGCATTGTGGTAACTGATCTTTTTCAATTAGGCGGAGTGGAACGCGTTGCTCTGCTGCTGGGGAAGATTTTCTGCGGATTTCTGCATCACGAAGTAACAATTTTCAGTTGTATGTCCTATCCCGGGCAGGGAAAGCTCTATTTTGAGTGCCCCGACGGAATAAAGATCGTACATTTAAGCGAAAAACTCGACCCGGATTCCTGGCTGGTCAAAAGCTCTTTTTCACAAAAGACTTTTCTCAAATACAAAGTATTGTCGGAGCTGAAAAAATATCAGAAAAAAAATCCGCAGGATATACTTATTTCCACCGTATGCTGGAGCAACTGCTTCCTGCCGTTCTTCAAGGGAAAAGCAAAAAATATTGCTTGTGAGCATGGAGCATTTTCGGCAATTCCCCTGCCGTACCGCTGGGCAAGCCGTCTTTTTTTCCGCTTTTCCGATGCAGTGGTTTTGCTGACCGAAGGCAATGCGGAAAATTATACCTTTGTCCGGAAAAATAAAAAATTTGTCATACCCAATCCGCTCTCTTTTATGCCGGAACAATCCAGCAACTGTTCCGGTAAACGCATACTTTCGCTGACTCGTTTTACGCACGAAAAAGGCAACGATATGCTTTTGACGATCGCTGCTGAACTGAAAAAGACTATTCCGGACTGGCGGATAGATGTTTTCGGAGCCGGACAAGATGAAGAAATTCTGAAAAGCCGGGCAGAAAAACTTGGTCTGGAAAATTTTATTTATTTTCACACGCCCACAACCAATGCCGAACAGGAATTTTTGCAATCATCTGTTTATATCCTTTATTCCCGCAGTGAGGGCTTGCCGATGGTATTGCTGGAAGCTCAAGCCTGCGGCGTACCGGCAGTTTCATTTGCCTGCGGACACGGTCCGGGGGCCATTATAACCGACAATAAGAATGGTTTTCTGATTTCTCCCGGCAATATAAATGAATTCGTTCAGGCGGTAGTGAAACTTGCCCGGGATGAAGATTTACGCAGACAATTCGGAGCTGCCGCCAAGCTGAACAGCCAACGCTTTGTCCCGGAAAAAATAGCAGAAATCTGGCAAAATCTGTTCAACGATCTGACAAAAAACACCACAAAATAAACATTGATCTGCAAACCGCCCCAGCGGATTTCATTATGCATCCGGTTTATTTCAGAGCTGTTGCCGTATCTGCCGATGTGTATCGGTCGTAATTGGTCATAAGTACCCGCAGAGCCGGACTCCGGAAATTCAGTTCTCAATCGTAAGATACTACACTTTTCAACACTTTACACCATTATATAAAAGAAATATACAACTTTTAAGTATAAATATACCACCGGATATATTTGTTTTCAAATCAGGAAAGCAGTATATTTAATCAAAAGCTGTTAAAAGGAGAAGATTCTTATGAAACACAAACTTATTCTTATCGGTTGCGGCGGCATGGCTAAAAATCATGTGTCGCGTTTTGAAAATCTTGAAGACCGCCTGGAAGTGACTGCGGTAGTGGATATTGATACAGCCAAAGCTCAAGCAGTTTCTGATCTGCTGCCCAACCATCCGCCGGTTTTTGCCGATTATCATGATGCGTTGCCGCTGGGGGATTTGGTATTGCAGGTATTGCCGCACCATCTGCACGCTGAATGTACCATTGAGTGTCTGAATGCCGGAAAACATGTCCTTGCCGAAAAACCGCTTGCCAACACCCGCGAAGAGTGTCTGGCAATGATGGAAGCGGCTAAACGCAACAACCGCACTCTTATGACCGCCTACTGCATGAGATTTCATCCGATCATACGCGAAATGCGGCGTTTGATAAAAGAAAAAGTTTACGGCGAGTGTTTCCAGCTTTCGATCTGGACAGAGCAGTTGACCATCCGCGAAGATGCCGCATGGCTCCATGACCGCAAACTGCTCGGCGGCGGTCAGCTTTTCAGCCACGGCTGTCATTATATAGATTTGATGCTCTGGATGATGGGCAAGCCCGTCCGCGGCACTCACAGCAGCAGCAACTTCTGCACCCCGTGGATGGATAGAGAAGGTACCAGCAACGTCTGTCTGGAATTTGAAAACGGTGCATTGGGCTACCACTTCGGCACCTGGGGAGCCAGAGGTACCCGTCTGGGATACAGCTTTATGGCTCATTGCGAAAAGGGGTTGATCGACTTCAAACTGCAGGAAAACAAACTTGTTTTACGCGGCAATATTTCTGAACACATCCCCGGTACTCCCGAAGACTGCAAAGAATATGTGCTGCTCGATCTGGGGCCCCGTACCGGCAAACACACGGTTGAAGAAATGCGGCACTTCCTCGATTGCGTGGAAAGCGGCAAAACTCCGGAAACCAGTCCCGAAGAAAGTCTTGCCGGGCTGGAAGTGATCTGGGAACTCTATAACGCCGAAGAAGAACACCGTCTGGCTGACTTCAGCAAGATAGATATTCCGTTTTGATGGTGGTTGGTTCGCCGCATACGCCCGCCTCCGTTGCACTCCGGCGTGGCGAGCGGGCAATAGTTATAGACTTGTCCTCCGAAGCCTTCGGCGTAGGAGGATGGCGGCTGTGGGAGATTTTGAGAAGATTTGGGAAATTTTGGGAATGTTTGGGAGAAAAATCCTTGCCGCCTTTTGCCGCATTTGCGGGCGGTAGTGTGCTTGCGGCTGGTGCCGCCTTTTGCCGCATTTGCGGGCCTGGCGTTTATTGCTGTTATTTCCGCCGTAAGCGGGCGGCGAACATGGAGTCGCTGTCTGATATTGCTCCGGAAATTTTCAGCATACCATCGGTCATTCTGCCGGTCAGCGGGTCGGCGAACGGCTCCAGTTCAAATTCCGCATGACGGGCGAGGAAATCCCGGATCATGGCACTGTTTTCAGCTTCAAATACTGAACATGTTGCATAGACCAATACCCCGCCGGGCCGCAGAGCGTTAAGCACATTTTCCAGCACATTACGCTGTATGGCGGTAACTTTTTCCACTTCTTCCGCCGAAGAATTCCATCTGCCGTCGGGATTACGCCGCCACACTCCGGAGCATGAACACGGTGCATCAATGAGTATGCCGTCAAAACTGGCACTTTTGCGGGGCGGAACTTTATTGCCGTCCCATGGGCGGGTTTCGATGTTGGGGAAACCACTGCGGCGGGCACGCTTTTTCAGATCGTCAAGTTTATAACTGCGTATGTCGCCGGCTACCACTTTGCCCGTTCTCTGCATAAGTTCTGCCAGAGCCAATGTTTTGCCGCCGGCTCCGGCACAGCAATCCCACCAGCGTTCGCCCTTGCGGGGATCGCATACTGCGGCAATTACCTGCGATGCCAGATCCTGTACTTCGACTCTGCCTTCGCGGTAAGCCGGCAAAGTGTAGAGGTTCACACTGCCGCTGACCACCGCCAACGCATTGGCAAGTTTTTCATGGCGTTTTACGCTCAAGCCGGCCCGGGCAAGCTCCTGAATAACATTTTCCACCGGAGCATTCTGCACCCGCAGCCACAGCGGGGGGCGTTCGGCGAGTTTGGCAAAGTATGCAGTCATATCCTCCATATCCTGCAAAAATTCCAGACTCCATGAACTTTGCAATAAATCCCATGCGGGCAGTTCAAAAGTTCTGCCGGTCAGATTTTCTGCAATAAGTGCAAAGCGTTCCCGCCGCCAATCGGGGTTGTTTTCAACAACTTTTTCCCGTCCGGTCAATGCGGGCAGTTCAAACTCTTTTGCCAGCAGTCGGTGTGCCGGTTCCGGCTCCAGATTTTCCAACTGCCACGCTCCGGCAAGCAGAATTGCCACGCTTCTGCCGGCAAGCTGACGACTGAATCCCTGTTCCAGAAGCGTGCGTTCTTCAGCGGTCAACAGCATTTTCAGCCAGCCGTAAAAGCGGAAAAATGCAAAAATACTTTCGCTGAAAAGCCGCCGGTCGCGGGAGCCGAACTGACGGTTTTCACGCCAGTATGAACTCAAAAAACGATCAAGTGCCCGCTTTTCTTTTATGACTGCAAAAACTGCCAGATCAAAAACTGTGCGGAGATTTCTCAACTGGGTGTAAAGTTTTTTGTCGCCGGTAATGGTGCTGTTGCCTGAAACTTTCACTTTTCACTCCTGCTGAACAGTTACTTTGGCAGTCAGCGGCTGAAAGCTCTTGACCGAAAGCCCGGATGCCGGATTGGTTACTGTTATAGATACCGGCAGATTGTATGTTCCGGGTTTGTCGATATTATCCAGACTTATTGAAGCGTTGATTTCGCGGCTGTGCATCCTTGCCAATGTTCCGCGGGGGCCGCCGATGACTACCGTTACTGTTTCCGGCTCCAGATGCGTTACCTGAAATTTACGGGTACGCTCCGCACTCTGGATGATCAGCAACGGCACTGAACGGAAAGTATGTGTTGTCATTGCTTTAACGACTTCCACGCGGGCATCACATTCATTGCGGTCACTGCGGACATTGCCGGGGAGCCGCAGAGTGCAACCGTATTCAAAACTTTCCGTAACCTGTTCGTCAATGGGGATCGGTTCGGTGTAAACTTCCTGAATGGAATTCATCACCTGTGCCGGGCCGCTTAAAACTGCGTGCGACGGCACAAAACGGACACTGGCTATATCGTAATCGCTCGGCAGTTTGTTCAGTGAATCATAACGGGGGCGGATCGGCACTTTTTTGGCGATGACCGGCTCCAGATCAAGCTCCAGATCACGCGGGGCAATATCTTCGACCCGCACGCCATAGATCAGACCGCTGACATCGTCGCTGTGCAACCGCAGTTTATACGGCGAACCGGATATAAAGTTTTCTTTATAAACTTCCGCCCGGATACGCACTGCTCCGGGATCGATTTCGTCCAGCAGTTTTTTATTGCCGCTCAATTTGACTTTTACCCGCAAGGCTCCGGCGTTGTTCAGAAAGAGATCCGGCGGCAGTTCCACATTTACCGGTATATTCGGCAGGTTCTTTTCCTGCTTTTCGCTGATACGCTGATTGATGGCGGCGTAGAGCAGTGCCGTCAATGCCAATGCCACTACTTTACGCCATATATCGCGGCGGATAAAATTTATTATCATCTGCCAGAAGTTGTTTTTTTTCATATTATTTGTCCTCCGGATGCTGACTGCTCTGGATCGGTTCTTCGTCGCCGTGAAAATTTACTTTGCCTTCGGGTTCATCCAGATTGCCGAGAATATCAGTCAGGGTGTCGGCGGCTTCGTCATTGCTCAACAAAAGTTTATTGAGTTCGTTTTCCAGCGAATTGCCGGAAAGCCCACGCATTATTGCTCCACGGCAGGCAATGCTTATATCGCCGGTTTCTTCGCTGACAACAACCACCACGGCATCGGTTTCTTCGGTTATTCCCAGTGCCGCCCGGTGGCGGGTCCCCATTGTACGCGACAGATTCACCTCCCGCGAAAGCGGCAATATCGCCCGTGCCGCCACTATGCGTTCGTTGCGGATGATGACCGCTCCGTCGTGCAGCGGCGAATTGGGGTAAAAGATCGACTGGATCAGCAGATTGCTCAATTTGCAATCCAGCTTAACGGCATCATCCACGATCGCCCGCATCCCGATACGCCGTTCGATGGCGATAATGGCTCCGCAACGGCGGCTTGCCATGCTGTTGACGGCGGCGACCAGCTCGTGGATCGTTTCTTTCTTACGGTTACGCCGGAAAAACATATAACTGCCCAGCTGGGCAAATGCCCGCCGCAATTCCGGCTGAAAGATCACAATGATCGTAAATGCCATCAGGCTCATAAAGCCATCCAGCAGCCATCTGACCACGGTAAACTCCAGAAAGTCCGCAATCAGATAAAGCATCAGACCGCCTACTACCAAACCCGCCAGCACATTCACGGCACGGGTTCCGCGTAAGTAGTACAATATCTTGTAAATAACAAAGGCGATCAGCAAAAATTCCACCGCAACGCGGACGAAATCCAATACCGAATTCCAACTGAACATCATACTCCAGGGCATTGCCAAACACTTCCTTTATCTTGCTTTTTTAACTGCCGATACAGTATCCTGAATATATGCAACAAAAACGACCCGCTGAAAGTTAGCACAAATAAACAAAATTTCAAATAATCCGGCACTTTTTAGCCTGAAAAAAACTTATTTGTAAAGAAAGACTGCTGAAAGTATGCCGTTGCAGAACAGAACCGGAGTTTTGTCAGTAGCATTTGTAAAGTGTTATATTGCCGGAAAAACTTTCCAGACAGTTTTTCCATGCACTTGTATTTAACGCTCCGGGAGCAATATACCACACCCCGGCAAACGCGGGATTTTCACTTGATCGGATATAACCGCCGAACCAGTTGTTCAGCAAAAGTATTTTGCCGGGGGCATCGGCAAGTTTATACAGCTTTTGGCGGAATGTCCGGGAGGAATACGCATCCTGGGCATAAAAAATCAGCACTGTTTCCATCGGTTCCGGCGGCGGCTCCTCACAGCGTTCGAGCCGGATTTTCTGCACCGGCACATCGGCAAAACGCTCCACCGGAACACTGCATTGCAACGGCAGCGTTTTTTCGTTGCCCTGCTGATCCATGCCGCTGATCCTGCCCGGAGAATTTATCAAAAACATCTCCTGAAGTACAGAGGCATTTATAATACTGCTTAAAAATTGACCGGCAACTTTGCCGTTACTGTTCCACAACAGAGCGTAACCATCACCCGCCGGATAGATCAGCAGTTTTTCTGCCGGAACACTTGCCGCTGATCTTATCACCGGCAGATAATCGACAAAACGCCAATGCCGCATCTGATAAAAGTTTGTCGCCGCCGCAAGCAATATTGTCAGAAGAACAAATAACTGCCGGTATTGCATTCTGGTGATTTTTTCATACAGCAAACTGCATCCGGCTCCGGCGGTAACAGCAAACCATACACTCCAGGCGAGATAAACCCGTTCAGCTCCGCCATTGGTAAATGCCGCCGAACCGAAAACCAGCAGAAACAGCAGAAGATGCCCCACGCAATGCCGGTGATCTTTTACCGTATAATAAGTGCAGAACAACAGCAGTCCGCCCGGTACGATACCGTACAATATACCGCTCAACCACACCAGATATTCCCGGCATGAACCGATGGTAAAACCCCACTTCCTTGCCATTTGCAGATCATGATAATTAAGCAATATATAACTTAAAGCCAAAGCTCCGGCAAGTACTGCTGCTGCTGCCGTTGAACGCTTGAAAATTTTCCAATCCGCATAATTCCAGAGTATCAGCACGATCCCGGCAAGATATAATATACCCGTCGGCAAAGTCATGACCGAAAGCAATGCACTGATAACAATGCCGGTATTATACAATAAAAGCAGCCGCCTACTGCGGGTTTCTTCGTAAGACTTTACCAGCAGAAAAGCAAAAAGCAGCAGAAAAAATATCTGCAGACTGTAACCTCTTGCCTGCACGCTGTAAACTGCCAGCGGTGCATTCAGTGCCATAAAAAACATGCTCCACAACATCCCGTGCTGTCCTGCCAGACGCCGTGTCAACAATCCGGCAAGCACGATCGAACCGATATTGGCAAGCAGATTCGGCAAACGGATAAATTCGATCGGCAACGGCAGACAGGTCATAAATTTGACCAGTACAGTATTCACCGGGTGGTTGTTGGGCAAACTCAAATCAAAGAGCAGTTTACTTACCGGCAGTTGGGTAAAGTTGGTCAAAGTCCAGATTTCATCGTAAGCTAAAGAAATGAATAACTCCGGCAATCTCACCAGCAATGCAAGCAGCATTATCCCCCATACAAGTTGTTTGGCAGTGAACTTCCCCATAAGTTATTTCCAAATGGTATTCTCTCTTATTATCTTTTCCAATGCGGCAAAACCTTCGTTTTCCGGCAATGTGCACTCAATAACTCCCTTGCGGAAAAGCACCACTTTGCCATCGCCGCCGGCAATACCCAGATCGGCATCTTTTGCTTCGCCGGGGCCGTTGACCACACACCCCATTACGGCGATCTTTTTAAGCTGGATGACTCCGCGGGCGGCTTTGATACTGTTGATGAGGTTTTCCACCTTCTCCGCCAGCGACACCAGATCTATCCGGGTTCTGCCGCAAGTCGGACATGCCACCAGATCCGGTGCGGCATCCCGCAGATTCAGACTTTCCAATATGCGTATGGCTCCTATGACTTCCTGCAAAGGTTCAGCGGTCAGGCTGACGCGGATCGTATCGCCGATGCCGTCCAACAGCAATGATCCGATGCCGATCGAGCTTTTGACAATGCCTTTGGCCGGAGTTCCGGCTTCGGTCACGCCCACATGCAGGGGGTAATCACTGCACGCGGCAAATTTCCGGTAGGCTTTTACCGTGGCAGATACCCCGGAGGCTTTCAGTGATACTTTAATATCTTTTACACCGTAACGCTCAAATGCCGCGGTTTGGGCAAGTACGGACTGCACCAGAGCATCGCTTAACAGTTCATCATGTTCGGATTGATCTTCTGCCGTCAAATGGTCATTAAAACCGGCGGGCAGACTGCCGGAATTAGCTCCCACCCGCACCGGCACATGGTATTTTAAAAGTGTTTCTGCCACCGCTTTTACAGCTTCTTCGCCGCCGAGATTGCCGGGATTGACCCGCACGGCGGCTGCACCGTTTTCGATGGCTCTGACCGCCAGACGGTAATCAAAATGTATATCGGCAATGATCGGAATGGGCGAAGACGCTGTTATGACTTTGAACGCCTCTGCCGCCGCCATATCCGGCACTGCCAGCCGGATGATCTGGCAGCCGGCATCGGCAAGCTGATTGATCTGTTGTAAAGTTGCAACTGTATCAATCGTAGGCGTGTTGCACATGCTTTGGATCGAAACCGCCGCATCACCGCCCACAGCTACATTGCCGATAAAGATTTGGCGTCTGCTCATTTTCCGCCTTTTTCCGGACTCTGTTCCGGAGCTTTTTCCGTTGATTCTGCCGAAGTAAGTTTCTGCTCCAGCTTTTGAGCCGCAGGCACTACCCGCAATACATCCATGTAGGTTACATAGAGCATCAATATCAGCAGAAGCCCGATAAATATGTAGCTCAAAACTTTGACCACGATCACCGGCAGCGGCCGGCGGAACACTATTTCAATAAGCGACATGAACACATGGCCGCCATCCAGCACCGGCAACGGCAGCAGATTGAAGATCGCCAATGCAAAACTTATCATCACCACAAAATAAAGTCCCATCGCCGGAGAAAGCCGTACCGATTTGTAAAGCACCACCGCCATACCCATGGGCCCGGACATATTCCGAGCCGAAAGGTTGCTCTGTTTTTCGGTTATGCCCATTGTGTTGCCCAGCCGTACCGCCATACTGCGGATACTCTTGGCGGTAAGCTCAATAAGTCCGGTAAACTGTTGGAACGGATTGGGGTGATCCCGCAACATGAACTTTACGCCGATAGAGCGTGGACGCACCGCTTTGGCACTGGTTTCCAGCACCAGGAGTTTATCGCCACGCAAAACCGTAACCGTGAACTTTCCGCTCTTGTTCGCTTGAACATTGTCGGTAAAATCCTGAAAAACCTTCACATCTTTATCGTTGAATTTCTTGATAATATCACCGGGTCGCAAGCCGGATTTCTCTGCCGGAAAATCTTTCATGATCCCCATGATCTGCAACTGCGGTGTAAGCGTTACCCCAGTATAATACTGGGTCAGAAACTCCAATTCATCTGGCAGATCGACCGGTTGAACTTCCACAGTGTATTCACTGCGGGAATCCTTTTTACGCATTTTCAGCGTCAGGGGCTTGTCGCCGTAATAGTTGATAAACTGCTGTACCACAAAAAAGTGTTCACAGGACATACCGTTGAGGCTCAAAAGCTGATCGCCGCTTTTGATGCCGGCTTTTTCTGCCACTGAACCCTTTTCCGGATGAAACTCAATAGGTATGGCGGGCGAAAAGAAAGGATACGCGGTCTTTTCCACCGCCATCTTTTTCGGATTGACTTTGGGCAGATATTTGATTTCAAAGGTTTTGCCATCACGCTCCACGGTCAGATCCACTTCGCCGATGGTGGTCAGTATTTCTACAACAATATCTTTCCATGCCGCATGGAACTTCTTGCCGTTGATCCGGGTTATGACATCGCCTTTACGCAACCCGGCATTCCATTCGGGGCTGTTTTCTTCGACTTCGGCAACTTCCACCACACGCATTTTGGGCGTATCCTGCGGGATGCCCACCAGCCAGACTACGCAACCAAGCAGTAACCCGAAGATGATATTGCAGATCGGTCCCGCCGCCGCCGTCAGCAGACGGTCAAGCGGTTTGGCCGGCGGCAGTTCCGTGCCGTCGGCGGCTTTAGGCGTTTCGGTTGCCGCATCGACTTGCGGCAATTCCACATATCCACCCAGCGGCAGACAGCCTATGCGGTATTCCACACCGTTGATCTTCTTTGCCCAGATCTTTTTGAAACCTATGGAAAAAGCATCCACATGCAGTCCACGCCAGCGAGCAACCAGAAAATGCCCCAGCTCATGCACAAATATACACATGCCGAAAAAGAATACCACAAAGATCACCGAACCGGCGATCCCCAGTATATTCAATATATAATTCAACAGATACTCGTAATCCATAGTTTTGTCAACACCTCTTTATATAAGTTTTTTAATGTATTCAGCTGCTCTCAACCGTGCTTCAGCATCGGCATTTACTGCTGTTTCAAGACAGTCAAGCCTTTGGACATTATGACTCTGCATAACTTCTGAAACACACGCCCATATCTGCGGGAGATTTATCTCTTCACGGCAGAACGCATCCACCGCAACTTCATTTGCCGCATTCATCACCGCCGGAAGCGTTCCCCCGGCACGGAGTGCGGCGTAGGCCATAGCCACGCTTGGATATTTTTTCCGGTCAACTTCCGCAAATTCCAATTTACCCAATGTCCGGAAATCCAGTTTTTCCAATCCGCCATCCACCCGCTGCGGATAAGTCATGGCATATTGTATGGCAAAACGCATATCCGGCTTGGAAAGCTGTGCCATGACACTGCCGTCGGTAAACTCCACCATGCTGTGTATCAGCGATTGCGGATGGATTATTACATCAATTTTATCGGCATCCATCCGGAAAAGCCGTCCGGCTTCCACTATCTCCAGAGCCTTGTTCATCAAGGTTGCCGAATCAATAGTGATCTTGGAACCCATGCTCCATACCGGATGTTTCAACGCATCACGCCAGGTGGCTTTTATCAGATCTTCGGCTTTCCAGTCGCGGAATGCTCCACCGGATGCGGTGATTATGAGTTTATTTACACTGTCGCGTTCACAGCCGTCCAGACATTGAAAAATCGCACTGTGTTCGCTATCTACGGGTATGATCTCGCCATGACCGGCATCGAGTTCGGCATTAACGAGATCCCCCGCCATGACCATTACTTCCTTGCTTGCCAACGCTACACGCTTATTGGCACGCAACGCCGCCAGCACCGGCAGCAGTCCGCCGGTACCGACAATGGCACACACCACAATATCCACATCACTGCGGCCTGCCATTTCGACCAGGGCTGACTCTCCGCAACTGCACTGACACCCCGCCGGAGCAAGGCTCTTGAGCTTACCGTAAGCACTGGCATCGGCAACCGCCAGATTTTTGCAATTCAGTTTTACTGCTTGTTCTGCAAGTACTTCCACACTGTTGTTGACCGCCAGACCTACTGTTTCAAAAATATCGGAAAGCCTTTCCAACACCCGTACAGTATTTTTGCCGATCGACCCGGAAGAACCAAGAACAACGACCCGTTTTTTCATAAACACCCTTGTATGAAATTGCCGGTTGCGGCAGAAAAACTTCTCACCGCCCCGGCAACTGCAATTTTATAATATCACCGCGAAGATATTATCAGCTTTCCACCACTTTGCTTTCGTCAAAGTTGGTGTCGGTTTCGCGGATACCAACCACCTTGCGGTGCCACAGTGCCACGATCGGACTGGCAATGAATACTGACGAATAAGTACCGATTATCACACCCAGCAGCATCAGCAGCACAAAGTCGCTGATCGCCACACCGCCGAAAATCAGCAGCATCAGCACGGCTAAACTGGTAGTGATACTGGTCAGCAATGTACGGTTCAAGGTCTGATTGATACTGGCATTGATGATCGCCGCGTAGCTCATGCCGGTCTTGGCACGCAAATCTTCGCGGATACGGTCAAAGATAACGATGGTATCGTTAATCGAATAACCGATCACCGTCAGCACCGCCGCAATGACCGGCAGCGAGATCTGGCGGTCAAGCAAAATAAAGATACCCAGTGCCACGATAACGTCGTGTACCAACGCAATGATACCCGCCATGGCGTAGGCAAATTCATAACGCAGTGAAATGTAAATTATCATACCGATCATACTGGCGATCAATGCAATGATCGCAGATTTGCTGAATTCCGCACCGATAAGACCGCCCACACTGTTTTCCTGGGCTCCGGAGAGCTGCAATTTGGGGTATGTCTTGTTGAGAATATCCTGAATCTTCATACCGGCGGTACGGTTCTGCTTGTCAATAGCGGACTCACGCACCATGACTTCCAGTTTGTTGCCGTCAACGCTTGCGGCACTGCTCTTGTAGGCAATACGGGCATTGACAAAACCGTTGGCGTTGAGTGTATCAACGAGCTTCTGCTGCGGAACAGCTTCTTTGTAGTTGTAAACCACCACTGAACCGCCGGAGAGGTCAACGCCGAACATATCGCTGTTTTTGACTGCCATCAGCACCAGACTGCCGATCACCAGCACGCCGGACACCGCAAAACTGATTTTACGGCGGCCGAGGAAGTCGATTTGCGGATTTTTAAGCAGCTGACGCATGGAGAGTTTCTTCAAGCCCAAACGCAGCAGATAATCGAAAATCAGCCGGGTTACAAACAACGCGGTGAACAAACTCGTAAGAATACCCACGCACAGTGTAACCGCAAAACCTTTGATTGCACCGGAACCCGCCCAGTAGAGGATCAAACCGATAAACAATGTGGTCAAGTTGGCATCCAATACCGCACTCAAGGCTTTGCTGTAACCGGCATCGATCGCCGTAGCAAGCGTTTTGCCGCCGTTGAGTTCTTCGCGGATACGCTCAAAGACCAGCACGTTGGCGTCCACCGCCATACCGATGGTAAGCACGATACCGGCAATACCCGGCAGGGTCAGTGTGGCATCAAATGCCGACAAAGCCCCCAGCACCAGCACTACATTGATCGACAGGGCAATAACTGCGATCAAACCGGCAAGGCAATAGTAGGCGATCATAAAAATCACCACTGCTATCATACCGTAAATACCGGCACGCACACCGTTTTCAACATTGTCGGCACCCAGGGTGGGGTCAACATCGTAGATACTGTCCACGCGGATCATGAAGGGAAAACTGCCGCTTACGAGAGCGTTGGCAATGTTGTTGACTTCTTCATCGCTGAACTGACCGGTGATTTCGCCGGAACCGGCAAGGATCTCGGTCTGGATGGTCGGAGCAGTGTAAAGTTTGCCATCCAGCACCACCGCCAACTGACGGCCCTTGTATCTTTTAGTAACATTGGCAAAGTTGCGGGTGCCTTCGCTGTCAAAGCGGAAAACGATCTTGCGGCGGTTGTATTCATCACGCACCGCACGGGCATCGACAATGCCTTTACCATCCATTTCCCAGCGTTTCTTCACAAAATAACGCTGAATGCGGGCCTGTTTGCCGCGCTGGAATTCTTCGATGGTCATGAGTTCATAGCCGATGGGAGCAGTAAATCCGGCGGGATTGCGGAGCATCTGATCGACCAGAGCCGCCGAATTTTCGTGAACCAGACGGAAGTGCAATTTGGCACTCATGCTCAAAAGGTCTTTGAGCTGGGATTTTTCATCTTTACTGGTGATCGGAGCCTTCAAACTGATGAATCTGCCGCCGGCGGGAGCGATTTCCGATTCAAAAATATGATTGGCTTCCAGTCGTTTACGCAAAACTTCGATCGCCAGATCGCGGTAGCGGTTGAATTCTTCGGTCATGCGTTCGCCGGCTTCCGCCTTGCTCCTGGCATCCATTGCCGCCACCCGGTCGAGGAAATCCTGATCGGGAACCAGCTCCATCATGAATTCCACCCCGCCGGCAAGGTCGATACCACGGCGGATGCTGGCACTGGTAAGTTTACGCAAAGCACTGATACTGTCGCGGTTATCATCGGCGGCAGGGAGTTTTGCCAGATCCGACAGCAGCACGCCTTTATCGTTGGCGGCTTTCAGCAACGCACTGGAATCAAACATATCCGGGCTTTTTTTCTGCAAAGCCCGGGCATTTTCGACCAGCTTTTTGGCTTCCGGATTATCGGCTTTTTTCAGTACCGAAAGAAATGTCTGATAAAAATCGCGTTCCTGCAAGGGGTAGGTACTCCAGGCAAAAACACCGATTACAAGCAGTGCAATGACCGTTCTCAAAATCACCGGGCGTTTATCGTTTACAGCCATAGTAAAAAAACTTTCTTGGTTATAACGCCGAAAGCCGGAAACCTTTTTTCAGGCTCCCGGCTGACGGATTTTATGATTATTTCTTTTCTTCGGCGGCAGTTTCGTCAATGACTGCTGCAACTGCGTTCTTGACTATTTCCACGGGGGGCATCTTGTCTGCAAGTTCGATCATCAATGTTTCGGTGCCGACTTCCACCACTTTGCCGGTAAAACCGCCAATGGTGCGGACTTTGGTGCCTTTGACGATGGAATCGTACATCTTCTGCTGTTTTTCACGCTGTTTACGCTGACTTCTGCCGGATATGAAAGTCATCACCACGATCACCACCAGCAGCGGGATCATGAAAGTCATCATGCTGGGTTGGGCGGCCTGACCATTCTGGGCCGCGGTCTGGGTTGCGTTTGCAGTAGCAAACAGGATTTGATTGATCATTTTTTTCTCCTTCTTTTACTTATTTTTGTCTTATATAAAAATATACACAATCATACAAAGGCGAACTATACACCGAAAAACGCATTTTCGCAAGTTGACAAACTCAAAAAACTTAACATTTTTCAGTTACAGTTGCACTGCGGAGTGATTTCAGCCTTTGAAAAACAATTCTCCGATACTCCGGCGGCGTAAAAGCACTCCGGTGCAATTTTCAAAATATTCCGGCGGCAACCCCCAGACATCGTTCAACTCTTTCAACGCACCGGCTTCTTCACTGCTCCAGACATTATCGCTCATACGCAGTTCGATCAAATTCGCCAGCACGCTTTCTTTCTGCTCGATACTGAACAAACTGTTGCCGGTATTCACCAGCTCCGGCAATGTCCGGTCGGCAGCATATCTTTTGCCTGCCCGCCAGAGCGTTTTGCCCAGCAGCTCCACGGCAAACTCTTCGTGCCCATCGCCGCTTAAAAGATTCAGCAGACCCGCCATGACCAGCAATGCTTCCGGATAGACTGCCTGCGGGGCGGCGTGTGCCTGCGTTATGGTATTCAATATAACTTCTGCCGCTTCGCGTTCTGCCGGAGTAAATTCAAAAGTATAAGTATTGCCGTTGCAGGAACATTGGAGTTTCAATGCATATTTTTCTTCGCGGTAATCACTGAACGACCACTCATGCAGTTCACCGCAGCAACCTTCGTAATCACGTTCCCCCAAACGGCGGTAGATCAGCACCAGATTATCTTCGTACAACAACCAATAACCTTCGCCCCGTTCATTATTGACCGCCCCGGAAAGCCGGACACCGGCACGCAGTTTGCCGGATGCACCGATATTATCAGCTTCTTTTGCCACTGAACTTAATATGTACCTTACATCCATATAATCATCTGCCTTGTTAAAAAAACTGATACACTCCATCCGCACCGGCGATTTTATCCTGCCGATGCGGATTGATTTTCAAAACTTACTCCGTTACCGGAGTTTGTTTTGCCAGAATTCCAACTGTTTTGCCACCGCTTTATAGCCGGTGCCGCCGGTGATTTCACGCTTGCCCACGCTTACTTCCGGGTCAAAAAGCTGTAAAAATTCAGCCGTGGCTTCGGGGATGGTGATCTGCATTTCGGCAAGAGTTACTTCGTCCAAAGCCTTGTTATTGTCGCGGCAATATTTTACCAGACTGCCGACACGGTGATGTGCCGTCCGGAACGGCACTCCGAGTTCAACGAGTTTTTCCGCCACATCGGTTGCCATCAATGCCGGGTCGCTTGCCATTTCCCGCATCCGGTCGGCTCTTACGCTCATCGTGGCGATCATCGGCGGATAGACCATCAATATGGCGTGTGCCGTATCCAGCGAGTCAAACAGCGGGATCTTGTCTTCCTGCAAATCGCGGTTGTAAGTCAGCGGCAGGCCTTTGCACAGAGTCAGCAACGCGGTAAGGTTGCCGTAAAGACGGGCGGTTTTGCCCCGGCTCAACTCTGCCACATCGGGGTTTTTCTTCTGCGGCATCAAACTGGAACCGGTGCAGAAGGCATCTGCCAATTCAATAAATCCGAATTCCTGACTGCTCCAGAGGATTATATCTTCGCTCAAACGCGATACATGCATACCGAAAATCGCCAGTGCCGAAGCCGTTTCGATCGCAAAATCACGGTCTGCCACTGCATCCATACTGTTGCGGGTAACGCGTTCAAAATTCAGTTGACTGCACACAAATTCCCGGTCGATCGGCAGGGTGGAGCCTGCCAGGGCTCCGGAACCCAGCGGCATGACATTTACCCGCTTGCGGCAATCGCTCAAGCGTTCTGCATCGCGGTCGAGCATTTCCACATAGGCCAGCAGATGATGGGCAAACAGCACCACCTGGGCGTGCTGCAAATGGGTGAATCCGGGCAGAATGACCGTCTTATTAGCTTCAGCAAGATCGACCAGTGCTTTCTGGAAAGAGCGGATACCTCCGATGATGCTTTCCAGTTCATCACGCAGATAAAGTCTTATATCCAACGCCACCTGGTCGTTGCGGCTGCGGGCACTGTGCAGTCTGGCACCTTCGTCGCCCAGAGCGGCGATCAGCGTGGACTCAATGTGCATGTGAATATCTTCCAACTCGGCAGAAAACTCCATCTTGCCATCGTCGATCATCTGCCGGATTTCATCCAGTTTGACCTTGATCGCATCGGCAGTGCTTTGCGGAATAATATTCTGTGCCGCCAGCATTGTTACATGGGCTTTACTGCCCATTATATCGTGTTTATAAAGTCTTTTATCAAAAGATATTGATTCCGAAAATTCAGTAAGTTCCTGTCTGCCGGTTTCGCTGAACCGACCACCCCAAAGTGCCATAGCTGTATCTCCTTGCTTTTTAACTTATACAGACAAAAAGGCTGTTGCAAAACTGTTGGAGTTTTGCAACAGCCTTTTTATGTTTTTTCTGTTCAATCCTATAAATAAACATCGTTTATTTACCAATAGCCAGACAATATATTGTCTTATTGTCTTTTTCCTCAAACGGGTTGTTTGAGCAATAACTTACGCAATGTTGTTTTTGTGCGTCTTAACTTATAAATTTATTCAACATAATATACCGTGCACATCCCAAAGGGAAATTGCATTTCCCCTTTGGAAACCCCTGCTCTGCGGGCAACAATATCCAGCACGAGTTACCTGGCGTTTTAAATTAGAGCGGCGGCATACGCCGCCTTAACCACCGCTGACGCGGTGCCCTCAAACGCCGGGGGCTTCGCGGCGTTTCGCCGCGTGTGCTGTCGGCTAACTGCATTGAGTCTTGAGTTTTTGCAACAGCCCCTGAAGAATATTTTCCTGCGGTATTGATGCGGAAAAATTCCACACCGGGATTGTTTTATTTTTGATTCAATTTGCCGTAGATCTGTTCGGAAATGATCGGCAGTTCGATCCGTTCCGTACTCTTGTTCTGCCAGATATTCAGGTAATCAGTAGTTGCCACCAATGCCACAAACACCATCAGAAGTAACGCCATTACTCCGAAAATAGCAAATGTTACATTGATCCCCACAGATTCTTTGACCTGTTTGACGGGCATTGCACCGCCACCCAGTACCGTCTGGGGAGCCCCTGACGCTGCCGCCGCCGGACTGCTGCCCAAATCTTTGATGGCATCGGTATTGACTTTCAAGCCCTTCTTCTTTTTGGGCGGAGTCTGATCTTTGCCCAGATTGCCGGTGGGTTCTGCGGGCTTGGCTGCTTCGGGTTCGGCTTCAGCTTCAGGTTTTTCTTCCTTTACCGGAGCTGGTGCGGGAGCCGGTTTCGGTGCCGCCGGCTTCGGCTTGTTGAGCTTGATGCCGCCAGCCGCCGGACTCCCGCCCTGCGTGGCAAAAACAACCAAACCAAACATA
>SUVS01000035.1 GCA_015061885.1 Lentisphaerota bacterium | reverse complement strand
GAGGCCGATCTGCTTGAGTTTGCTTACGCAGTTGGCGGAACGGGCACGTTCACGGGCGGCGGACAAAGCGGGCAGCAGCATGGCAGCCAAAATCGCGATGATAGCGATTACCACCGTACTTACTGTCAGAGTATAATTACTTTTCCTGTTGCAAGCGGAATATCTCTTTTTGCTGTTCTATTTCTGCCCGCAACTGTTCACTGGTCGGTAAATAGGTCAGATATTTTGCCGCAAAAAGCTGATCACTGTCATGCAGTACTGAATATCGGGCTATATCATGACTGGTTTCCGAACAAAGTACTATTCCTATTGTTGGATTGTCCCCCTCTGAACGCTTCAGATCATCATACATTCTTACATACATATCCATTTGCCCTACATCCTGATGTGTGATTTGAGTTGTTTTCAAATCTATCAGCACAAAGCATTTCAATATGTAATTGTAAAAAACCAGATCAATAAAATAATCTCCGGCATCGGTTGCAATATGCTGTTGGCGGGCAACAAATGCATATCCTTTACCCAGTTCCATAAGAAACTTCTGCAGGTGATCAAGTATGCTTTGCTCCAACTGACTCTCGGTAAAACTGCTGTTGTTGGAAAGGCCCAGAAACTCTGCAACGACCGGATTTTTGATAAAATCAAGTTTATCGGTTTGGGTCGAAGTTGTAAGTTTTTGCATTTCAGCAATCACCGGTTCCGGATTATGGCTCGCCAGCAATCTGTGATAGTACTGACTACCGATATTGCGTTCAAGGGTTCTGGAACTCCATGATTCATTGGCAGATTCGTTCAGATACCAGATTCTTGCCTGTGCATCAGATTCCCGCAAAACCGCCCGGAAATGAGTCCAACTTAAATTTTGAACGCGTGCGTTCAAAATCGATAAATCCGGGAAACACAAGTAGAATTTTTTATAATAAGCCAAATTGCGGGCATTGTAATTGCTGCCGAATTCCAACGAAAGGCTTTCGGCAAGCGTATTCAGCAAATTTTTGCCATATTCAGCACGAACTTTGCCCTGCTGTTCTTCTTCGACGATGCGTTGACCGATTTTCCAATAAGTATTTGTTATGACCGCATTGACTGCGGAGTACGCCGCCTGCCGTCCGTCAGCGATTATCTGCCGGATATCACCAAGCAGTGTCAAGTCGGGAGCAGAATCTGAAAAAATGTTATCTTTGTTGTTCAAAGTCACTACCTTATGCGTTAAAATTGCCTGTTTATGTGTAAATATAGCATGGCTATCGAGTTTTACAAGCCGCACAAGCACAAAAAAAACGCTCCCTCTTGCGAGAGAGCGTTTTTTATCAGACTTGTAGTATCAGACTACTAATTTATTAGTTGTAGGTGATCTGGTCGTAGAATTTGGCACCATCTTTGGAACCGTAGGTAGCAGCCTGGGTGTCTTTGATGACCAAACCACCAACATGACCGCCGAGGTAACCAACGTTCAGGTTGGTCGGATGGTTGTTGTTCCCAGTATTACCCTGAATACCCTTGTGGATGTCCATCCAAGTAGCAGCACCGGGATTGTCGCGGCCGACGATGATACGCTTCTTACCATTGGTTTCAGCAGAATCAACCAAAATCAAGTTGGCATAGGACATGGTGGTGGTAGTATAGTTGGCACTGTCGCTCGGGCACTTGAAGAGCTTTTCTTTGGCATCTTTGGTCATCTTTTTGATGTTCATACCCATGAAACCGCCGATGGTCAGTTTATCCGGCGTTTCGACAGGATAGGTAGATGTATAGTCGGTGTTATCATCGGCAATTGCAATTGCTTCAGCAATATCTGTTATGTCAGCAGTAATAGCAGCTGCATCGGGAGTGGCGACATAGTCTTTGTTGACGCCGGAGTACATGAATTCGCCGAGGCCGATCTGCTTGAGTTTGCTTACGCAGTTGGCGGAACGGGCACGTTCACGGGCGGCGGACAAAGCGGGCAGCAACATGGCAGCCAAAATCGCGATGATAGCGATTACCACCAAAGTTGTGTTCAAGGCAAATTTCCGGTTATGCTAAAATCTGCACATTTAAAAACAATACTGTCTTCAAACTTTCGGAAGATATGAGCAAATTGGGTTATTTTTTGTAATCTGTTATGATTTTATTCACATCTTCATCAACATCGCATGGTATTTGCGATAAGATTTGAAAAAACGCTTTATTAACAAAAAAGAGGTTTTTTCCAAGTTGCATTTTTTTCAAAATATCGCCTTCTGCCAATTTATTCAAATAATTTGAAGCTGTCTGTCTGGAAACTTTCAGTCTGCTTTGTAAATGCTGAATTCTGGTGTACGGGTAGAGAAAAAGTATATCAACCAGATCTTTACTGTAAAATTGATATTTGTTGCGAATTTCAATCTTAATATCCCGCTGGGCCTGTGCAATCTGCTGAACCGTATGAGTTGTCATTTTTGAAGTTGCAATGACGGCATCAAGCATAAACAGAATAAAACTTTCCCAATCGTTGTTTGTTCTGACTCTCTGCAAATTACGATAATAATTTCCTTTATGGCTGATAATATAACGGCTCAAATAAAGAATTGGGGCATTCAGCAAATCTTTCAAAACCAGATATAAAACATTGATAATTCTTCCAGTTCGTCCATTACCGTCATAAAACGGATGGATGCTTTCAAACTGATAATGAATCACTGCCATCTTGATCAGAGGGTCTATATCCGGCCAGAACTGATCATCGTTGATAATTTTTTCCAGATTATGCATTAAACGGATAATTTCTTCCGGGTCTTGCGGTGGTGTATATATAATTTCGCCGGTTGCAGCATTTTTCAAGGTTGTTCCGGCTTGTTTTCTTAAACCGGCATCATTTCTTTCCAAAATACGCTGGATAGCACAGATATTATTGGTTGTCAGCAATTCTCCCTGTTGGAGTAAATGGAATCCTTCAGTGAGTGCTTCAGCATAATATTTAACCTCTTTCGCTTGCTGCGAGACCGATTCTTTTTCAAACAGTCCGGCACGGTACAATTCATCATTAGTCGTGATGATGCTTTCAATTTCAGAACTGTCTTTAGCTTCCTGCAAGCTCAAAGCATTGATCAGGACATATTGATTGGGAATAGTTTGAGCGTAGCCTTTCAAAACTGCCAATTCACGGTTGGCCTCGTTAACTTTTTTCAGAACTGCTTTGGATTCAAGATCAACCGGCGGCGGCAAACAAGGCAATTTGTATTCTGGCATTTAGAGAACCTCATGTTAAAAAAATTAAAAATCATGTCATTATATTGCTGTCATGTTAAAATAACCTGCTTTTCTTAACATGACAAATTGTAAATGTATAAAAAAACCAATTTTTTTAACATATTATTTTTCAGATACTCAAAGCGTTTTTTCGCAGAATACAATTATGCACAAAAAAACGCTCCCCCTTATGAGAGAGCGTTTTTTATCAGACTGTAGTATCAACTACTAACAGATTAGTAGGTGATCTGGTCCAGGAAAGCAAAACCAGCACCAGAGTTGGAGGTAATGGTTTTGTCATCACTGGCTTTGGCAACTACGCTACCGACATGACCGCCCAAGTAACCAACATTGATGGTGGTCGGGTGGTTGCTGGTACCAGCAGTGGCAGTACCGGCGGTATCGGCACAGTTGGTGGTACGGAGGGTTTGATGATTGTCAAACCAAGTGGCACAGCCGGGGTTGTCGCGACCGACGATCACGCGTTTCTTGGATTTGCCGTCTGTATCGGCGATCAAAATAGCATTGTAGTAGCTGACACGGGTCTGGCTGCCATCGGTGTAAGTGCTGTCGCTGGGGCATTTGAAAGCTTTTTCTTTAGCATCAGCAGAGAAGCGTTTGAGGTTCATTCCCATAAAGCCACCCATAAGAAGTTTTTCCATGGGAGAGGCGGCAACATAAGTTGCGGCGGCATCAGAAGTTTGAGCGGCAATGGTTTCATTGCTGATAAAATCAGATGCGGTTGAAGCACCAACAGTAGCATTGTCAATGGCGACATAGTCTTTGTTGACGCCGGAATACATGAATTCACCGAGGCCAAGCTGTTTGAGTTTGTTTACGCAGTTGGCGGAACGGGCACGTTCACGGGCGGCGGACAAAGCGGGCAGCAGCATGGCAGCCAAAATCGCGATGATAGCGATTACCACCAAGAGCTCGATGAGGGTAAACTGTTTCTTCATTTAAGAAACTCCTTTTTTGTTAATTGCTTTTTGTTATCAAAAGCGTTTTTTTACTCATTCGGATCATTTTTTATTCGGATTTTTCGGCTCAATGTGCCGGAAAGTCCATAAATCCGAATCTTTCTGCTTTCAATTATACTACACTTTTGAGGCGTTGTCAAGGGCTGAATGTAAAAAAAAATGAAAAATTTTGATTTTTTCGCGATTTTTTCGTTTTTAAGCGTAAGATTGAACCTTTTTTGAGCTTGTTATCAGCACCTTTTCCAATTGGAATGGTATTTGTGCAGTTAAAAATTCTCTGAAACGATTTTTTTTCGCAACCGGGTCAGACGGTTTATTGAAAAACCGGTCTGCCGTAAAACACATTTGCGTTCCAGCTCAATATTTCCGTTGCAACTCGATATGAGTATCTTTTCTTGGTAAACCTTTATTTTTAAATCAGACTCCCTTAAAAGCATTTCGTATTCATCTTGCGTAAAACTGTTTTCAAGATAGGCTTTCAGCAAGTGCGGAAAATCCTTCCGGCTTTTATGAGCAATCAGTGCGTTGCCGATTACAACTTGAATCGCATCAAGCAATCCGGTTATATGCGGTTTAGTGCAATACATGGCGATACGGGAGCTGCGGCACTCCGGATCATTGAGCAGCAGACCTTTCCGGCATCGGTAACTGATTTTGTTTTTTTCGATAACAACGACCAGTTTGCTCCCGCAGTTTCCACAATAAAGCCGTCCGCTTAATGGCAGCCAGTGACGGGTTTGACGGGGCGTATTGCAATTGTGTACGGCAAACTGCAGGCTTTTTTCCCGCATTATTGCTTGTACATCAAGAAAGTCTTCCAGCGAAATTATTGCTTCGCCCTGTAAATTGGGTATAAGCTGTCCGCGACTGTCGAACTGATACCCGGCATAAATCGGTTTGCGGGCGATCTCGTAAAGAGTTTTATTCCAAAAGCACCCGTTGAAATAGTGTTTCCAGCGTTCATTAATACTTTTTACTATATTGCTGTACGGCTGGCGGGCTTTGATCCGGTCAAAAATAAACTTTATTACCACACTTTTTTCTTTATCGACAGTGTAATGCTTGCTGACACGGTCATAATTCAATGCAAAAGCGGTTATTCCGGTGGGCATTATGCCGTTATCACGCAGCTTGCGGAATACTTCCATACTGCGTTGGCGTTGTTTGGCGATCTGCTCATCGTTGATCTGATTTTTCAGCATGGTTATAAGTTGTTGGTCAAAAAGTGCCAAATCAAGCGTACCGCCTTTGACTTGCATTATCTTTACATTATGTTCAATGAGCGACTGGTTGACGGCATTTTCCAGATACGATCTGCTCAACGGCCGGTAAAGGCGGGTCATATCATCTACAATAATGCAATTTATATGGTCAAGCAGTTTCATGACTTTACCCAAGCCGTTGCGGAACATCTTGCCGGAGCTGTTGTTTGCCGCCCAATTCTGAAAAGCCCGGTCAGCTATGGCAAGATTTTCCCAGCCCGCCGGATAGGTCTTGCCGGAAACATTCAAATCGCTGATGATTTCCAGAATTTCAATGTTCTGCTGACGGGCAAGTTTGCGGCAGTTGGCAATCTGCACAGCAACACTTTCGCTGTAATCATCGGAACCGCTGGACTGACGGGCATAAATAACTGCACTCTGTTTCATATCTTTTCTCCTGTAGTTTGAAGGTGGTTCCGGTAAAATACAGTTTTTTCAGTCAAAGGCAAAAACAAGTAGAGTCAGTCGCCAGTTCGCCGCATTCGGGTCGCTTTTGCTGGAATTTCCGCCTACGCAAGGCTCCGACGGACAAGCCGGGGCGGCAAGCTGGCAATAGTGTGCGTGGACGGCATAACGGCAGATAACGGTAATTAACGGTAGGTAACAGGTTATCCCTGCCGCCGATACCGCATACGCGGGCGGTATGGTTTGTGAGTGGCTGTGAGAGAGTGTGGGAGGATTTGAGAAATTTTGAGAAGGTTTGGGAGAAAAAATCTTGCCGCCGGAGTTTACCGCATTCGGTTCGCCATCCCATACCATACATTCTCACATCTATTGAGCGGCACACAGGTATTTTCCCGTCTTGACCGAGTCTTTGGTGGTAATCGCTATCATCGCGATTTTGGCTGCCATGCTGCTGCCCGCTTTGTCCGCCGCCCGTGAACGTGCCCGTTCCGCCAACTGCGTAAGCAAACTCAAGCAGATCGGCCTCGGCGAATTCATGTATTCCGGCGTTAACAAAGATTATGTCGCCACCTATGGAACCGATGCTGCTGCAAACCTTGCTTCTGGCGACTTGAAAGTTAGTGGTAGTGGTGAGAATACCAAAGCTGCTGCTGCAACAGCTTTGCTTGGAGCTACCACCGATTTGACTGGTGTCCCTGCCGGTTCCCCTCATGACAAACTGCTTGCTGGTGGTTTTATGGGGATGAATCTTCAGAAATTTACTGTCGATGCTCTGGAAAAGTGCTACAAATGCCCCAGCGACAGTGCTAACTGGAATAGCAATGGTACCGTGGCTTCTTACGGTAACCTGATCCTGATCGATGATACTCTCGGCAAGAAGCGTTTGATCGTTGGCCGCGACAATCCCGGTGCCGCCACCTGGATGGACCTGCACAAGGGTGTTGATGCCTCGAACAACAATCACCCCACCAACTTGAATGTCGGCTACCTCGGTGGTCATGTCAGCGGCTTGGTCATCAAAGATGGTCAGGGTGCTGGCTTTGCCACCCTCAATGGTGCCAAATTCTACGACCAGATCACCTACAACTAATAAATTAGTAGTCTGATACTACAAGTCTGATAAAAAACGCTCTCTCGCAAGAGGGAGCGTTTTTTTTGTGCTTTTTTGGCGGCTGGTGCCGCTATTTGCCGCATACGCGGGCGGTATTGTGCGTGGCGGCTGTTTATGGGAGAATATGGGAAAATATGAGAGAGTATGGGAATCCTTGCCGCCTATATACGCCGCATAAGCGGGCGATATAGTGCGTGGGCGGCGGATGCCGCCGGATGCTGTTTGCGGGCTATACGCTGTACAATACTTACAGGTAAGAGCGGCTATCGGGGAGCTTTTTCCGCGAGATTACATCGTCATAGCTGACAATTCCGGGTGCTGGTGTCTGAACCAGGTTTGCTGTCTTCTGGCGTATTGCCAGGTGGCGGTTATAATCAATTCTTCGAGCTTGGCAAGGTCGATTTCTCCCCGCAGATAGCGGTCGATTATTTTATAACCCAATGCCTGATGTGCGGTCGGACTGGTCAAAAGTCCGGCTTTTATGGCGTTTTCAGCCTCTTCTATCCAGCCGCTTTTCAGCATTTGACGGGTTCTTGCGGCAATGCGTTCCTGCAAAACTGCACGATCATGTGCCAGATAAACGGCATCATCAAGTTTATAACGCAGTCGGGGTCTGTATTCATTTTGCAATTCAAGAATGGATTTGCCCGTCAGCAGGCGTATTTCCAAAGCTCTTATCAGTCGGCGGCGGTTGTTGGTGAATTTATCCACAACTTGCTGATCGCCAAGCGTTATCAGGCGGTTTTGCAATTCTTTGAGCATCGCCGGATCGTCGTACTCCTTATCCAGACGTTTTTTTAAATCGTTATCGCCGGGGAGCTGATCGAGGCCATAAAGCAGACTTTTGAGGTAAAGCCCCGTACCACCGCACAGGATCGGCACACGGCTGCGGGATGTTATATCGCGGATGGCTTTTTCGGCAAGTTCCACAAAGGTATAGACTTCGGCCCGCTGATCTATTTCGTAGATCCCCACCAGATGATGCGGGATCAGAGCTTTATCTGCCGCATCGGGCTGTGCCGTACCGATAGGGATGATGCGGTACAACTGCATGGAGTCTATGGAAACTATCTCGCCGTTGCATTTTCCGGCAATATCCAACGCCATGGAGCTTTTGCCGCTGGCGGTAGGTCCGGCAATGACTTTCAGCGGAATATTGTTCAGGTATTCAGTTGGCATTTTCAGATTTTTCAGCTGATTTTTCCGGAGCCGGACGCAACAGCACCGAAAGCATGTATATACCTATACCTATACAAATTGCACAGTCGGCAATGTTGAACGCGGGCCAGTGGTATGATTTTACATAACAATCCAGAAAGTCCACCACTTCGCCCCGCCAGATACGGTCGATGCTGTTGCCGACCACGCCGGAAAGCACCGTCAGAATCGCCACATAACGCTCGCGGTAGCCTTCGCAGAGTTTGCGTAAAAAACATACTGTGGCGATTATCACCAATACACCGATGATGAAAAGCACCATTCCGTAACCGTGAAACATTCCCCACGCCGCACCTTTGTTGGTAATATAGGTCAGCGAGAAAAAACCTCTGATAACTGGTATTGATTCGCCCAGAATCATCCGCTGTTCGACCATCAGCTTGGTAAGCTGGTCGATTATCAGCAGAAAGAATGCCACTGCGGATGAATAGATGATCCAGCGGTATTCGGCGGCACTTTTTATCTGGAGCTTTTTATGCTCACTCATCGGTTAAAGATCCCCTGGGTAAATACTGTATTTAACGCAGACGGTTGCCGCCGTCTTTTTCGCGGATAGACTTGCATTTGGTGCAGTAGATCGCGTAGGGCCGCACTTCCAGACGGGCGGGCGGAATGGCTTCGCCGCAATCCTGACAGATACCGAAACCCTTGTTTTCTATCAGGCGTTTGATGGCTTCTTCGATCAGCTCCAGCACATCGCCTTCTTCGCTCATGAGCTGCAAGCCCATTTCGTGACGGATACTGTCGGAACCGATGTCTGCCATGTGGGTGGTAACGCCGCGTTTGTCGGCATTGCTGCAATCAAGAGCATCTTCGGCGTAAGAACGCACTCTGCCCATGACGGCATCGCGTGCAGCCATGAGGTAGTCGTAATACTTTTTCTGTTCAGGAGTCAACTTGGCTGTAATGCTTTTTACTTTTGGAGTTCTCGGCATATTATTTTTTTCCTTTCCCCTGCCTTTCAAGGCGTTTTTTTTAATTTGCAAAACAATACATCTTAATACAATAGCACATTTTTTGATTTTTTCAAGATGTATAATCTTGCATTTGACAACTTTGGCGTTAAATTAAGACAGTCAAACTCAAAAGAGGTTCCAAATTGGCTATTGATCTACATGTTCACAGTACTTGTTCTGACGGCACTGTGCCGCCCGGTGAATTGCCGGAGCTTGCCCGTCAGGCGGGCTTGTCGGCAATCGCCCTGACCGATCATGATACAACTGATGGTGTCAGGGATTTTCTTGCCTGTCAGGAAAAATATCCGGAGATCGAACTGATCGCCGGAGTGGAGCTTTCCAGCCGACTCGGAGCTAAAGAAATACATATAGTTGGATTGTTTATAGATCACGGGAACGATTATTTGCAGGAATTTATGCAGAAAATGCGGCAGGAACGTACGATTCGTGCCAAAGCCATGCAGGATAAACTTGCTTCGCTGGGGTATGAAATAACCGATGAAGATCTTGCCGGTATCGGTATGCCGGAAGATGTGCCCGGGCGGCCGCACTTTGCGATGGTTTTAGTAAAAAAATACAATTTCCCTGATACAAAAACAGTCTTTGACCGCCTGCTGAAAAACGGTTGTGCCGGGTATGTGCCACGCAATCTGCCGCCGCCGGAAGAAGCGATAAAAGCCGTTAAAACTGCCGGTGGGGCGGCGATCTGGGCACATCCGTTCCACAGCCGCCGCAACGAAAACAACTTTATAGCCCGCACCATAAGGGAGTTGAAATTTTCCGGACTGGACGGGTTGGAAGCCTACTATTCAGAATACACTCCAACCAAGAGTGCGACTGCTTTGCGGATGGCAGCAGAATATAATCTTGTCTGCTCCGGCGGATCGGATTTTCACGGCACTGTGCATCCGGAAACCCATCTGGGGTGCGGCAAGGGAAATCTGGTGGTTCCCGATGAAATTTTAACCGATTTGCGTAAGGCAACCGCCCCCAAAGTGCTTTTGGTGTAAAAGAGGTATTTGAAAAAATCATTCAAAAAAAAAGCAAAGAGCAAAAACTTGAGTCTGGTAAAAAGTGGCGGAGTTTATGCCTTTGGCGACTTTTGAGGAGTCTTGAAATTACCTCAAAAACTTTTGAAATTACCTCTTGCAAAAAAATTTAATTGGTGTATTGTAAAACAATACGGTTTTTCAAACAAAAATAGAGGAGATTTTATTATGTTTCTGACTGGATTTGCCGATGAGGCGTCGAAAGATTTTGCGTTGCAGATCAAAGCTACTAAAGAATTGAACTGGCATTTTATCGAAAGCCGTGCCATCGGAGCCAAAAACCTTGCCAGTCTTACTGACGAAGAATTTGAAGCCGTTGAAGCCATGCTCAAAGATAATGGTATAGCCATCAACTGTTTCGGCAGCGGTGTTGCCAACTGGCAGAAACATCCACGCAAGGAAAAAGATTTCCAGGCATCCATCACCGAACTCGAAAATGCTTTCCCCCGCATGGAAAAGCTGGGTATCAAAATGGTTCGCGGTATGAGCTTCCTTACCCCCGCTGATGAAGAACCTGATTCTCCGGAACTGGAAGAAATCATCTTTAAAAAGGTGCGTACTCTCGTTGAAATGTGTGCCGATCACGGCATTATTTACGGCCACGAAAACTGCATGAACTACGGCGGTCTTTCGTTTATGCACACACTTAAACTCGTGGAAAATGTCAATCACGACAACTTCAAACTTATTTTTGATACCGGCAACCCCACTTTCAACTACCGCCGTATCGGTACTGCTCCGTACCCCTTACAGTCGGCATGGGAATTTTACAAAAATGTCCGGGAACATATTGCATACGTCCATATCAAAGACGGTCTTGCCATGCCCCGCGAAGATGGTGTCCGGCCCGAAGCTGAATATACCTACGCCGGTGACGGTGCCGGTGATGTCCGTGCCATTGTCCGGGATCTCTGCAAAACCGGCTACAACGGCGGCTTTTCCATGGAACCCCATGTGGCGGCAGTCTTCCATGCCACCGAACCGGGCAAGAGCAGCGAAGAAGTCTGTTACACCAGCTATGTGGAATACGGCAAACGCTTTATGAAAATCCTCAAAGAAGCCATGCTTGATGCCGGTCGCGGTGATGAAAAAGTTATCGGTATGAACTGATAATAGTAACCGGGAGAAAGAAATCATGTCTGTAAAATTCAAGTGTACTGCCACCGGCGACTCCATGATCAGCCGCCGTCTGCCCGCTGAAGGCGAATATGCCGGATTCAGCGAAGTAAGAAATTTTATTATGCAGGGCGATTTCCGCTACGGCAATCTGGAAACCACCGTGCATAATTTTGAGTGCTACGGCGGAGCCAATTCCGGCGGCAGCTGGCTTTGCAGTCCGCCCGGAGTTATCGACGACTTGCGTAAATTCGGCATGAATGTACTCTGCACTGCCAACAACCATGTGCTTGACTACGGCCACGGCGGTCTGGTCCGCACCATTGAATACCTTGAAGAAAAGGAAATGGCTTTTGCCGGTACCGGCAGAAATCTTTCTGACGCCAGCCGTCCGGTTTACATTGATACGGTCAGCGGCCGCTATGCCATGATCGGCTGTACCATGACTTTCAACCCCGAATGTATGGCGGGTATGCAGACCGGCAGTGTCATGGGGCGTCCCGGGGTCAACGGTATGCGGGTGACGAAAAAGTATCATCTGCCCAAAGAGGAATTTGTCCACCTCAAACGCATCGCCGATGCACTGGGGATCAATGACTCTATGGAGATCATCCGTGCCGAAGGCTATCTGCCGCAGCTCAAAGAGGGCGAACAACCCTTCGGCAGAGCTTTGATGTTTGAAGCCGCCGAAAAAGCTGAAATCATCTCCAAAGTCCACCCGGCAGATATGAAACGCATCACCGATGCCATTGCCGAAGCCCGGTTTATGGCTGATTATGTGGTAGTTTCCATGCATAACCACGAATTGGTCGGCAAATCCAAAGAAACGGTCGATCAGGTTTCCAAAGAGTTTTCCAGAGCGTGTATTGATGCGGGTGCCGATGCGGTCATCGGTACCGGGCCGCACCTTCTGCGGGGTATGGAAATATATAAAAACAAACCCATATTCTTCTGTCTCGGGGACTTCATCATCCAGCTGGAAACCATCCTCCGTGCCCCCGACGGCATGTTTGCCAAACAGGGGCTGGACGGCAACGACCGGCTCGATGTGATGTTCAACGACCGTTCCGCCAACGGCAAACGCGGTTTGTGCTACGATCCAATCATGTACAAATCGGTCATTCCGTACTGGGAAGCCGATGAAAACGGCCTGACCAAACTTATTTTCATGCCGATCGAAGAACAATTCCATCTGCCCCGCAGCCGTGCCGGATGGCCCCGCAAAGAGTGCGGCATGAAGATCATGGAACACTTTGCAGAAATGAGTGCGGAATTCGGCGTAAAGATCAATATCGACAGCAACGGTTTCGGCGTGGTCGAACTGTAAGCAAAAGGATTTTTCATTATGGCTATTGATAAAAAATTGCTGGATTACGCAGAAATCTGTCAGCAGGATGCCGCACAAATCATCCGCGATCTCTGCAAATTGCCCGCACCGTCGCACCACGAAGAGTTGCGATCTGAATACTGCCGCAAATGGTTTGTGGATAACGGTTTCAAGAATGTTACCGTTGATGAGGCACTCAATGTTATTGCTCCGATCAACGACAACGGCTCCAACGATATAACCATTGTCATGGCACACACCGATACGGTTTTTCCGGATACCGAACCCATGCCGTTTGTGGAAAAAGACGGTTTCATGCACTCGCCGGGCGTGGTTGATGATACGGCAAACCTGTCGGTTTTGATGGCGTGTTCGCGTTATTACCTCAATAACTGCGATCCGGGTGATAAATGCGTGCTTTTTATTGCCAACTCCTGCGAAGAGGGGCTGGGCAACCTTAAAGGCACCCGTCAGATCATGAAGGATTACGGCAAGCGGGTCAAAGAATTCATCTCGTTTGACTCGGCATGTATGAACCGCTATGTAAATCAGGCAGTAGGTTCGCACCGCTACAAAGTCACGGTCAGAACCGAAGGCGGCCACAGCTTCGGAGCTTTCGGCAACCGTAACGCCATCCATGTGCTTTCGAGCATGATCTGTTCGCTTTATACGGTCAAAGTGCCGCAGATCGGCGAAAGCCGTACCACTTACAACGTTGGCGGCATCTCCGGCGGAACTTCCGTCAACACTATTGCCCAGGATGCGGAAATGCTTTACGAATACCGCTCCGACAACTTTGAGTGTCTGGAAAAGATGCGTGTGATGTTCAACAACACGGTTGAAATGTACCGCTCCATGGGAGTAACCGTGGAAGTCGAACTCCTCGGTGAACGCCCCTGTGGAGTTCCGGTTGATGAAGAAAAAATGACTGTTCTGCGGAACCGTTACCTCAACGCCCTTAAAGATGCTCTGGATATGGAAGGCATTGCCCGCAGCGGTTCGACCGACTGCAATATACCGCTTTCCATGGGGATCCCGGCGATCTGCTTTGGCGTGGTTCGCGGTGCCGGCTGCCATACCCGCGAAGAAAAGCTGGAAGTGGCAAGTTTGTACGACGGCTGCAAGCTGGCGTTGCAGGTATTCTGCAATTTGTAAACTGGAAAGTTTACATTTATGAAAAAAATTTTCACACTTTTGTTCTCTTATGCCGCAATAGCTGTTTCGGCGGGCAGTTTTACGCTCAATCCTGACGGCACCGTGCTGCTCAACGGCGGCAATGCCAATCGCGTTGTCGGCAAGGTCGTTCCCAGCCAGATGCCTGCCGGCCGCGGCGAGATAAAAGGCAATATCGTCTTTACTGTTGATATTGCTCCCGGCGATGTGGAAAAAGTTTACGCCGTTTCGCCGGACTTTGAAGGTCAGAAAAGTGTGGACTTCAAGGCACCGGGCAACGCCATCGAAGTAACCGTGCCCGGCAATATGCTGAAGACTTTTACCGAAATAAGAATAAAGTTGAAAAAGTAATCCATTTGCCGATACAGTCTGTATTGCCATCCGGCAATACAGACAACAAAAAAACCTGCCGGATTTCCGACAGGTTTTTTTTACGCTCTTTGTAAAAATTACAGAGAGATCGCGCCGCAGGGGCATTCGCCGACGCAAGCACCGCATTCGATGCATTTTTCTTCGTCGATCTTGGCGACGCCGTCCACGATTTCGATAGCTTCGACCGGGCAGGCGGCAACGCAAACGCCGCAACCGGCGCAGGCAGAGTTGTCAACTTTAGCAGCCATTTTTCATTTCTCCTTAAGGATTTTTCGGGTTGTTCTTGCTTGCTGACCGGATCGCGTATCCGATCAAACAACCGTTCATTTAATATACATCAAAAATAGTATTTGTCAAACTTTTAGATCAAATATCGTACTTGACTGTTCCGGTAACTCCGAACCGCAGACATTCTTTCAGATATTCCATGCCTTCTTCGGCACTGTCCACGATGTGATAAAGTTTGGTATCTTCCGGCGAGATGTAACCTTCGCCGCCGAGCGTTTCATCAATCCACTTAACTGCCCCACCCCAGAATTCTCTGCCCACCAGAATAAGCGGAATACGGTTGACCTTGTTGGTCTGCACCAGAGTCAGCGATTCAAAAAATTCATCCATCGTGCCGAAGCCGCCGGGAAAAATGAACACCCCCACCGTGTATTTGAGGAAGTTGACCTTGCGTACAAAGAAATAGCGGAAGTTCAGCGAGCGGGTCTGGTAGGGATTGGGCTTCTGCTCATGCGGCAGAACAATGTTCAGACCCACGGTTTCGCCGCCGGCGGCATAAGCTCCTTTATGAGCGGCTTCCATAATGCCGCCGCCGCCGCCGGTCAGCACGCCGTAGCCGTTTTCCGCCAGCAGTCTGCCGAGTTCTTCAGCCTGCTGATAGTACCGGTGATCCTGCGGGGTACGGGCGGAACCGAAGACCGTTACCAGCGGTTTTTCAATATCCGCCATGTCTTCAAAACTTTCCACAAATTCTGACATGATGCGGAACACCCGCCAGGCATCAAAATGTGCGTGTTCTATATTGGAAGCAAAATTCTGACGGCTGGGGTGATTGGCAGGATTGACTTTCGGGGGGATCTTTTCGCTCATAAAATGCTCCTTTCTGGCATGACTCTTACTGGAAATATAATCCGACTTTGCACTTGTGCAACTTTTTTTCGGCGTTTTTGTTGCAAAAACTCACTTAAAAATGTATATTATACGCGTAAGTTTGTATTGAAGTGTTTAATATTTATAAATATACAGTTTGGGAGCGAGCAAATAATGGCTGAATTTTATCTGGATTTTGAAAAACCGATCGCAGAACTCCGTAATAAACTCCGGGAACTCTCCGAAATCAGCACCGCCCACCCCGGCGATGCCATGGCTAATTGTGTGAAAATGCTGGAAGCCCAGTTGGATGAAACCATCCGTAATACCTACGCCAATCTTTCCAGTTGGCAGCGGGTCCAGCTTGCCCGCCACCCGGAACGGCCCTACGCTCTGGACTATATCAGCCGCATTTTCACTGATTTTATGGAATTCCACGGCGACCGCCGTTTTGCCGACGATAAAGCCATTGTCGGCGGTTTTGCCCGTTTCAACGGCAAGCCGGTGATGGTCGTCGGCACCCAGAAGGGCAAAGATATGCGGGAAAATCTGTACCGCAATTTCGGCTGGCCCAGTGCCGAAGGCTACCGCAAAGCCATGCGTCTGATGAATATGGCCGACCGTGCGGGCGTGCCGATCATCACTTTTATCGATACACCCGGAGCATTCCCCGGCGTGGCATCCGAAGAACGGCACATCGGCGAAGCTATTGCCGTGAACCTGCGGGAAATGTTCGGCTTGAGCGTGCCGGTCATCTGCGTGGTTATCGGCGAAGGCGGTTCCGGTGGAGCGTTGGGTATCAGCGTGGGCAATAAGATATTGCTGTTGGAAAATGCCTATTACTCGGTCATCACCCCCGAAGGCTGTGCGGCTATCCTCTGGAAAAACCGTTCGTTTGCCCCCCGTGCGGCAGAAGCACTCAAACTCACCGCCGCCGATCTGACCCGTCTGGGCGTGGCGGATGAAGTCATCGAAGAACCCATGGGCGGGGCCCATGTGGATTACGACAAAGCTGCCGGATTTTTGAAAGCATCGCTGGAAAAAAATCTTGCGGAACTGCAGAAGATGAGTGCCGCCAAACTGCGTGAACAGCGTTACGAAAAATTCCGCAAGATCGGCCAGGTCGCCGAAGCCATCGAAGAAGAAGCCGCTTCCGCCGAAGCCTGACAGGTTTTGCATGAATAACGATATTATCCTGCGTCCGGCAGAAATGCCGGATGTCCGCAACATACATCTTTTACTGCACGATTACGCCATACAGGGCGTTCTGCTTGACCGCAGTGAAGAAGATATAGCTTTTTATCTCAAAAACTTTACCGTGGCAGTCGATAGCAGCAACACTCTGCTGGGCTGTATGGCGGTGCGGGATTTCGGCGGCGAACTGCTGGAAGTAAGGTCGCTGGCGATCCGTTCCGATCTGCGTAAATCCGGCATCGGCAGAAAGCTCGTTGCCAAAGCCATTGCCCGCTTGGATGAAGAACTCGGCAATTACCGCCTTTTTGCCCTGACATTACAGCCGGGATTTTTTGAGCGGCTGGGATTTGAGGTCGTGGAAAAAGAACTTTTTCCGGAAAAGATCTGGGCGGATTGCAGTCATTGCCCCAAGCGGGAGTGTTGTGATGAAATTGCCGTGATCTACTGCGGTAAAAAGTTATGAAGCGGAGTATAGCGGCAAAATTGCCCGCCGCGGCGGCAAACAGAACTCTGCTGGAATATTTGAGCGGCCGCTTTGCTTATCACACCATTGATGAGTGGCAAAACAAGATACACTCCGGCGAAATAGCACTCAATGGCAGAATCGTTACAGATACACAAACTCTCCTGCAAAGCAATATGCTTATGGAGTATTTTCCCCGCGATCTGGTCGAACCGGCGGTCAACGGCAATTACAAGATCGTTTTTGAAGACGATCATCTGCTGGTCATAGATAAACCCGGCAATCTGCCGGTGCATCCCTCCGGGCCGTATTTTTCCAACACATTGTGGGCGTTGCTTGCTGATGCCGGTTACGGCAAAGTGCATCTGGTCAACCGGCTCGACCGGGAAACTTCCGGCCTGCTCATTGCCGCCAGAACGGGCAGTATTGCCGGAGAGATCAGCAAAAGTTTTGCGGAAATGGAAAAGTGCTACTATGTATTGGTGCATGGCAAATTTGAACGAGAACTCAATGTAAAGGGTTTTCTGACAGCCAATACAGCTTCGCCGATCAAAAAAAAGCAGAAGTTTGTTTTTTCAGCCGATGGCGATAACGGAAAAGTCTTGAGTGCCGAAACGCTTTTTACACCGTTGCAGAGCAATGAGCGGTTCACACTGTTATCGGCAACGCTCCGTACCGGCAGAATGCACCAGATCCGTGCCACACTGCACAGTCTGGGGTATCCGGTGGCGGGCGATAAACTCTACGGGTTGGACGAGCAGTTCTACCGCCGTTTTGCGTTGGATTCTTTAAGTAATGAGGATAGAAAAGCACTGATACTCGACCGTCAGGCATTGCATTGCTGTAAATTGAGTTTCACGCACCCGGTAAGCGGAGAAATATTGAGTTTCAAGTCAGAGCTGCCGCCGGAAATCGCCGCATTGCTGTAAATAGATGCCGCTGACAAAAGTTCAGTCCTGTCTTGCGGCGGCTGATGCTTCAGCGAATGTTGTTCCGATGAATATATTTTAATATTTTGAGCTGCCGATTTTGGATCTGCTGCAGAATTTTGTAAGCATTTTTATTTTCGATTTTGAATTTTGCCTTTTCCCTGCCGTTCATAATATCAATAACTATTTGTTCAATATCAATCATGCGGTCGTAGTAGAGAAAATCATTTTCATTGGCCAAAGCTGTTGGTAAATCCGCTATTTTCTGCTGTAAATCTGTACGGGCAGATTTCGGGGGCAGTTTTTCCCCTGCCATATACATTTTCAAGTATTTTTTCTGCATGGAATGAATATCTTTAAGCAGCCGTTGCTCATTCTTCTGCCGGCGGGTAAACTTGTTGCGTTTATGTTTATTGGGAGTCGGCTCCACGCAATTTTTCACATATTCTGTTACCTCTCTTAATTTGGCTTCAGCCTTGGGACAGGTAGTCAATTCTTTCGGCAACTCTGAAACATCGACCCGCCTTATTTCTATTTTAGTACCCGGGGGTAATTTACTATTTTTTACTGCCGCCGGAGAGATATATGATGCAATGATAACTGCATAAAAAACAATAACGATTTTGCTCTGACAGCTGAACATGGCTCCACCCTTCCGGTTATTGAAATATCTTACGGTTAATATACATTAACAAAAACAGAAATGCAACTATTTGGATACCCCAATGGGAGTATTTCTCCGCAATTTGCGGCATAACGGAGGCGGCAGTGGCGGAGCTTGCTCATCATCCGTTAAAATCCGTTTATTACTGTTATTTACCGTTTAACTTCGGGCGATCAGCCGAAAAGCTCTTTGAACTTTTCCACCAGTTCTTTTACTGATACATTTACGCGGTTTATGATAACTTCGCTTTGTATTGCTTTCAGGCGGGGAGCCTGTTGCAGAAGCCTTACTGTTTTTTCCCAATTTATATTGCCTTTGCCGGGAAGATCGTGTTCGTCGATATTTCCGTAATTATCGTGCAGGTGGCAGTTGATGAGTTCCGGCAGCATCTTTCCCAGAATATCATCATCCCACGCCGGTTCTCCGGCATTGCATTTGGCCCAGTAACTGCGGGCGGCGGCACTTTCGTCGTGTACTCTGCCGTTGGTGTAACTCATGATATTGGCGTGCCCCGCATCATAGCAGAATCCAAGATAGGGCGTGGGAAAACGGTTTTTGATCTTCCAGAGATTTCCGGGCGTATTCACCGGCACCCAGATGTTTTCTATGGCGATCGCCACATCGAGTTTTTCGGCTTCCGGCAGGAGTTTATCGAGCATAAAAGAGATCCGGTCAAGCTGTTCATCGGTGGAAACTCCCGGTACATTGGAGTCGTTGCCGGTATGTATGGTTATACTTTTCACCCCCATCAGGGCGGCAATATGCAAAGCTAATGTGTGATTCAAAGCCAACATCCCGCTGTTGTCGGCATTGTTCATATCCACCGCCGGTCCGAACGGAGCGTGGGCATCGGCAAATTTCAAGCCGGCGGCGGCCATTTCGTCCTGATAAGTTTTTGCCAATGCCGGATCGGTCTTTATGGATTTTATCAAAGCATCGGACAAAACGATGTTTTCGGCTCCGTTGGCGGCAAATTCACTCAACATCACGCGGCGGAGCTTTTCATTTTCAATAAAAGGCATCAGAAAAGTCAATGGTACACGGTTCATAAAAATATACTCCTTAACTGAAAAGTTTTTCAAATGCCTGGGTCACACTCTTTACTGACAGAGCGTTGCGTTCCAGATTCACTTCGCTCTGAATCGCCTGCAAACGGGGTGCCCGGCGTAAAAGCGGTATGATTTTTTCCCACTTTACATTGCCATTGCCGGGGAGGGCGTGCTGATCTTTGTTGCCGTAATTATCGTGCAGATGACAGTTGACCACATTCGGCAGCATCCGTTCCAGCCGGACTGCCGCATCTTCCCACGGCGGAATCTCTACGCCTATGGCTTTCCAGCGGGAATATGCTTCGCCTTCAGTAAAAAGTCTGCCGCTGTCCATGATATTGGCATGGCCGGAGTCGTAACAGAATCCGAAATTACTGCAATGGAATCTATCGTTCAGCATCAAAAGCACATCCAGCGATGTGAGTTTGCCCCAGCCGTTTTCCACGCAAAGTGTAATATTGAGTTTTTCGGCTTCTTTGAGCAGTTTTTCCAGCATATCACAAGCTCTGGAAATATGTTTTTCAAATGGTATTTCGGGAAAAAGGTGATCCGCCCCGGTGTGTATGGTAACAGTTTTGCACCCCAGTTCAGCGGCAATGGTCAATGCCATTTTCTGCCGGACAAATAAGGCGGGGCGTTCTTCTTCAAAAACACAGATCAGATCCCAGTGCATACCGTAAGGAGCGTGGGCATCGCCGAATGAAAGGTTTTCTGCCGCCAGCAACTTGGCAAACTTTTCCACCTGTTCCGGCTGGGCGATAAGGTGTTTGAGCAGCGGCGAACTCAATACAATATGTTCGGCCCCGTTGACCGCAAATTCCCGTAAGCGGCATGGCATCACAGCCTCCGGGCAGTTTAAAAAATCAAATAGATAGCTTATGGGTGCCGGAGAGTTCATAAAAAATCCTTTGTTTGAAATCATTGCTTTTTCGCCGGCAAAATATATACCGTTTCCGGCACTTTTTCAAGCACAGGACGACAAAAAACACCCAAAAAAAAGCCTGTTGCAAAACTGTTGATGTTGTTTGCCAGCAGCACACGCGGCGGCACGCCGCGATAGGGCGGTCAGCCCCGCGAACGCATGGGAAGGCAGTTTGCCGGATACATTCCGGCAAACCGAGCGGAAATGTTCCGCGAAGCTGACCGGAGCTGAGCGAAGCCATCCGGCGTTTGAGGACGATTTTGAGCTTTGCTCTAAATCGCTTAAGGCGGCGTATGCCGCCGCTCTAATTAAAAATCGCCAGGTAACTCGCACTGGATATTGCTGCCGACCGAGCAAGGGGTTCCAAGGGGACAATGCAATGCCCCCTTGGGATGTGCAAGCTCTATCATATCGAACAATTTGATAAGTTAAGCCGCACAAAAACAACATTGCGTAAGTTATTGCTCAAACATCCAATTTGAGAAGAAGACAATATATGGTCTGGATATTGGTAAATAAACGACATTTATTTATAGGGTAGAACGGAAAAAATAGAAAAAAGGCTGTTGCAAAAGTTGAGGTTTTGCAACAGCCTTTTTGGGAGCCTTAACGGTGGCGACGCTGTTTTTCTCTGCGTTTGATTTCGCTGGGCTTTTCATAGTGCCGGCGGTTGCGAAGATCCTTGAGCGTACCTTCCTTATCAAGCTTCTTCTTCAAACGGCGAAGAGCGCGCTCGATCGGTTCGCCTTTCTTTACGCGAATCTCGGTGTCCATAATTTTCACCCCCTTTCAAACACAGTTAAAGGTTTCATCATTTTATATTTATGCTTTTTAAAGCATCGTTTCTTCATTCTGCGGAATAACCGCTTTCATCTGCCAGCAATATCCGCAATTTGACCAATGCCTGATTCTGGATCTGGCGTACACGCTCGCGTGTCCTGCCGATTGCCTGACTTACTTCTTCTAAAGTTCTTGCCCGGTAGCCATCCAGACCAAAACGCATTTTCAAAATCAACCGTTCGCGGTCTTCCAGTTCATCCAGCAATGTCAGCAGCCGTTTTACCGACTCCACATCGCCGAGGATCTGATCCGGCGTCATCGCCCGGCGGTCAGGAATAATATCCTGAAATTCGCCTTCTTCGCCCTGCTGAATGGGGTCGTGCAGCGAAAATGTCCGCAAATCCGCCAACCGCAGACCGGCTACTGTACGCTCCGAAAAGTCCAGATGTTCTGCTATTTCCGCATCTGTCGGTTCTCTGCCCAACTCTTCGGTCAGCTTTAATCTGATCGACTTGATCTTGTTGATCTTGCCGGCACTCTGCACGGGAATACGGATCGTTCGGCTCTGGTTCGCCAACGCTCTACGCATCGACTGTTTGATCCACCACGCAGCATAACTGCTGAACTTTGCCCCTTTCACCGGGTCAAACTTTTCAACCGCACGCATCAAACCGATGTTGCCTTCGCTTATCAAGTCCAACAGCGGCAGTCCCAGGCCTTTGAAGTCGTGAGCGATTTTTACAACCAAACGCAAATTCGCCTTGATCAGCGTGGCACGGGCTTCATCATGACTTTCTTCGTTGCCGCAATGGATGGCTTCAGCCAGTTCAGCTTCTTCGGTTTTGCTGACCAGACCGATCTGACCGATTTCGCCCATGTAAACTTTCATCGTGTCGTTCTTGCTTACTCCGGATACTCTTGACTCCAGAGCTGAACGGCGGGCGTTATCTTTTTCCTGCTTGGTCTGCGGGCGGTTTTCCGAAAGTCTGGTGCGTTTGCTCCGGGGAGCTTTTGCCTCTTTTTCCGAATCATCGGCATTGACTTTGCGGCGGCGGCGTACTTGGGGTTTGGCGACTTCTTCAGCAGCTTCCGGATTTGCTTCAACTGTTGCTGCTGCCTGAACTGTTTCTTCTGCTGTCGCACTTTCCGCTTTACGGCGGCGTACCACCTTTACCCGCTTGGGCTTTTCCGGAGCCGGGGCTGTTGAGGACTCAACAACAGCTTCAGCAATTTCTTCAATATTTGAAGCACTTGCGGAAGCTCCTGCCATTTCTGCGGTCAACTCCGATTCAGCTTTTACAGATCTCTTTTTACTTTTAGTTGTGCTGCTTGCCATGTAATTTTCGCCTGTTTTTCCCGGTTCACGCCCCCAGACAAGAGTAAAACTTTTCTCTTGCAGACCGCTTGCCGGAGTTTTTCTAACACTATTTGACAAAAAAAACTCAAAATCAGCTCCCCCGGGAATTGCCAAATTTTCTGCACGCGGTATATTTATATAGGCAAAACTTGTTTTTTCAAGTTCTGTGGCTCGCAGCACTGCTGCCGACCGCCGAAAAAATATCGTGCTTTCCCGTTCAAGCACCAATACATAAATCTAATTAGATTATTATAACATAAAAAACAAAAATGTCAAGTCCAATTATCAATAAAATTCAAAAAAAGTTATTTTCCCGGCAGTTGGAAATGTGTGTCGGCAATGTTGATGAAAGCGTTGCCGCGGCGGTTCTGCTGGGCAAAACAGCCCATGCCATTGAACAGGGCAGAATGGTTTTTATTGTTTTGCCCCGATTGGACAATGCCGAAGAATTTCTGCGGCAGCTCAAGCTCTGGCAGAAGGCTTTTGATCTGCCGTGGCGGACTGAAATGCTCAACGAAACTCTGCGGGGCAGATTTTATATTGCCGGTGCTGAAGCTGAACGGGCGAGAGTGCTGACCAAGATCGCCCACCGGGAAGTCGATGCAGTTGTTGCTTCGCTGGCGGCACTGCTGGCACCCGCACCCGAGCCGTCGGCACTGCGTAAGTCCGAAATTCTGCTCAAAACCGGCGATACTTGCAGTTTTAAAGGCTTGCTTGAGCAGTTGGTCGAGCTGGATTACGATGATGAATACGAAGTTGCCAATCCCGGAGAATTTGCCCGGCGGGGCGGTATTATAGATGTGTTCAGTCCCGATGCGGCATACCCCGCACGCATAGAGTTTTTCGGCGATGAGATCGACAGTATCCGGCTTTTTGACCCGGCAACCCAGCGTTCTCTGATGGAAAAAGTCGATTCATACCGCATAATCAACCGCTGTACGGTGCAGAGTCTGACCTCCGAAGATGGCGGAATGTACGAAAATACCGTTCCGGCATTGGAGTATATTGACTGCGGAAGCATGGATGTTTTCGAGCTTTACAGCAGTAATTTCAAGGAATATTTCACCAAATTTGCCGCTGAAGGCGATGAAAAACTCTACCATGAATTCATCGGCAGAATAAAAAAAGAAAATCATTTAAGGCTTTTCAGCAGCAGCGAACCGGCCCCGGAAAACACTGTTCCCTGCGGCATATATCCGGCGACTGCCCATCTGGTGAACGACCTGCCCGATGCCGCCGCCGACCGGGGCAGAGAGCTTTTGCTCCGGCAATGGGTTTTACAGCTTAAGCAGTGGCAGGAATTCAAATATCAGATCATAATTGCCGGCAGTGATCCGGATGCTCCCGCCAGACTTGAAGCATATCTTGCAGAAAATTCCTTGCAGGAAATCAAAGCGGAATTGGTGGAACTGGATGCTCCCGGCGGATTTCTGGATTACGATTCGCGGATGGTCCTGATTACTGAAAATGAACTTCTTGCCGGGGTGCAGGCGGGCAAAAAGCAACTCAAGACCGCCGCAAATACCAGTGCTTCCGAACAGGAAGTAAAACTGGAAAATGCGGTGCTTGCTGATCTGGAAGTTGCCAGTCACGCCGTACACACCGCCCACGGTATAGGTATTTATAAAGGTTCACGCATCGAGGAATCGCCCGACGGTTTTGCCCGCGAGGTGCTGATTCTGGAATACGCCGACAATGCTATTTTGCAAGTGCCGGTCTATCAGGTCAACAGCGTCAGCCGTTACATTGCCGGGGGGAGGGGCTCCAATGTAAAACTGCACCGGCTGGGCGGAGCCAAATGGGCTAAAGATAAAACCGCCACCACCGAGGCGGTTCACCAGTACGCCGCCGAAATGCTCCGTTTGCAGGCAGTCCGCAGTGCGGCTCCGGCATTGGCGATACCGCCCAACGAACTGGGAGTCAAAGAGTTTGCCGCCCGGTTCAAATTTACCGAAACACCTGACCAGTTGCGGAGCATTGACGAAATCGAACAGGATCTTGCCAGCGGCAAACCCATGGATCGTCTGCTGTGCGGCGATGTAGGCTACGGCAAAACCGAAATCGCCATGCGGGCGGCTTTCCGGATGGTGGATGCCGGGTATCAGGTGGCAATGATCGTGCCGACAACGGTGCTGGCTCAACAGCATTATTTGAGTTTTATTGAGCGTTTTGCCGGTTATCCTTATACTATCGAGGTGCTTTCGCGGTTCCGGAGCGTTGCTGAACAGCAGGCGGTGGTGAGCCGGCTGGCATCGGGCGGTGTGGATATTGTTATTGGTACGCACCGGCTGGCGTCGGCAGATATAGCGTTCAAGAATCTGGGACTGGTGATCGTGGACGAAGAACAACGCTTCGGGGTCAAGGTCAAAGACCGGCTGCTGCGTTTGCGTACCGATGTAAATGTGCTGACCATGTCGGCTACGCCCATACCCCGGACACTTTATCTTTCTATGGCTGGGGCAAGGCAGTTGAGTACCATCATGACAGCACCGGTGGAGCGGTTGCCGGTAAAAACCATTGTGATGCGGGAAAATGATGCGGAGATCGCCCGGGCGGTGATGGACGAGATCGCACGCGGCGGGCAGGTTTATATATTGCACAACCGCGTGAAAACTATCAACGACCGGCTGAAAAAACTTTCGGCACTGCTGCCGGGAGTTTCCATAGGTATAGCCCACGGACAGATGGCGGAAGATGAATTGGAAAATGTGATGCACGATTTTGTGGAAAACCGTCTGCAGGTCTTGCTTTGCACCACCATCATCGAATCCGGTCTGGATATGCCCAACGCCAATACCATAATCATTGAGCGTGCCGACCGTTTCGGTCTGGCAGAATTGTATCAGTTGCGGGGCAGAGTCGGGCGTTGGAAACATCAGGCATACGCCTATATGGTGATCCCCGACAGCTGTTATATAACTTCCGACGGCCGTAAACGCATAGCTGCCATCCGCCGCTGTAACCAGCTGGGGGCGGGTATGAAACTGGCTTTGCGGGATCTGGAAATAAGAGGAGCGGGCAATCTTTTGGGTTCCGAGCAGTCCGGACATATCACCGCCGTGGGTTTTGAGCTTTACTGTCAGCTTTTGCAACAAGAAATAGCTTTGCTGAAAGGCGGCAATATCCGCGAATGGCTGCCGGATGTGGATGTAAATATAGAATTTATCCGCTACGGTATCCGGGGAACAGCCGGGGTGCTTGCCGCCGGTATCCCGGTGGAATATATCGAGTCGGAACAAACAAGATTTGCAGTTTACCGGACGCTTGCCCGTTTTACCCGCGATGAAGATATTATAAAATATGATCTTGAGCTGATCGACCGCTTCGGCAAAATGCCGCCGGAAACCGGAAATCTGCTTACTCTTGCATTGATAAAACTCTACGCGGCAAAAGCCGGTTTCACCAGTATAACAGTGGCTGAAAACCGGGTGCTGTTACGGAAACGCTCCAGCGATACCTACCGCATAGATGGCAAAATTCCCCGGTTGGACGGCTCCAGAAAGCCGGAAATAAGATTGCAGGAACTGTTGCGGATAGTAAAATTGGCGGCCATGGAAAATGCCGCAAACAATAAAGGTTTATAACATGAACTACCGGCAGTCGCCGCAGCCGGATCGCCTGTGGCTTGCGGCGACGCGGAACGTTTTTCAGCGGCTCTGTCTGCCGTTTACCCAGACCTGGCAGACTTCAAAATCGCTGTCCAATACTGCGAGGTCTGCACAGTAACCCGGTTCGATCCTGCCGAGTTTGCTCAAGCCCAGACTGCACGCCTGATTGTAACTGGTCGTTTTGATAAGCTGTGCAAGCGGCAGACCGGTTATTTCGTAAACATTTTTGAGTGCTTTGTTCATCACCAGTACACTGCCGGCCAGGGCTCCGTTGCTGGCGAGGCGGGCGGCTCCGTCTTTCAATATCAGCGGCAGACCGCCGATTTCGTATTCGCCATCGGGCATACCGGCGGCCTGACAGGCATCGGTTATCAGCAGAATGTGGTTGATGTCTTTAAGCTGAAAGATCAGTTTTATCATATCACTGCACAGGTGAATTTTGTCGCAGATCATTTCAATGAATACTTCGCTGTGACGCAAGCCCGCTCCCACCAGACCGATGTCGCGGTGGTGCAGAGCCGTCATCTGGTTGCAGAAGTGCGAGAGGTTCCGCAGACCGTGATCGTAACCGGCAAGAAATTCCTTGTAAGTTGCCTGACTGTGTACGCAGGAAGGCGTGATGCCTGCCGCCAGCAGTTCGGAGGCAAATGTACTGCCGCCTTCAACTTCCACTGCGTAGGATACTTTCAAAACTTTGTGAATACTGTCCAGAGCTTTGACTTCTTCAATATCCGGCTTGCGGACATACGCCGGATTCTGTGCCCCCAGACATTTTTCATTGATATACGGCCCTTCCAGATGTACGCCGGGGATCTTGGCTCCGACCGAGTCGCTTCCGGCATATCTGGCGGCATTTTCCAACGCCTTTGCCAACGCTTCATTGCCGAGCGTAAGCGTGGTGGGCAGCCAGCTGGTAACACCTTCGGAGAGTTTATCTTTGCACATAGTCTGCAAATGTTCATAATCGCCGTCGGTAAATTCGTAACCGCTTCTGCCGTGGGTATGCACATCTATAAAGCCGGGAACGAGCATTTTTCCGGCAATATCCACTGTTGTGTCAGCAGCGGGCAACTTGTCGCCGTCGGCAAAGATTTGTTTGATAACACCATCAGCAATAAGCACTGCGGCGTTTGCCAGATCGCAATCCGGCGAAATGATGTGGGCATTTTTGATTAAAGTAGTACTCATAATTCACCTTTCTATTATATAATATAACGCTTATCCAAAAGCCATTCCAATTCCACTTTGCCCATACTTTTGAGCATCAAGGTTTTAAGGTCGGGAATCCGTTCCTGCCAGCGTACCAGTTCCCGCTTGACCCATGCCCGGTCGCCGGAGGCATCCAATTCTTCCTTGTAAGGACATTCCCCGGCTTGCGGAAACTCAAAACATCCGGCGGCGGCCTTGACCGTTTTTTCTTCCAGCAATGCCAGCGGGCGGATTATCCGCAGTTTTTCATTTCCGCCATTGGCTTCATCAGCCGGTACATTCGGCCCCATGGTGGTCAATCCCTGTCCCCGGATCAGCGACATGACAAAGGATTCCAGCAAATCGTCGGCGTGGTGTCCCAGAGCCAGTTTACTGATCCCAAGCTCCCGCGATGCTCCATAAAGTTTCCCCCGCCGCAACCGCGAACAGCGTACACACGGCCGCCGGAACCGTTCATCCGGAGCAGTTGTAAGCAATGAAGCCACATCCAGCTTGATGACCGAGTGCTTTATCTGCCGCTGACGGCAATAATCAGCAATGCCCTGACTGTTGAAATCCGGAAAACCGGGATCAAAAGTGATTGCCTGCAACTCGAACTCAAACGGAACTTTTTTCTGCAGATACGCCAGAGTTTCCAGCATTACCAGACTGTCCAACCCGCCGGAAACGGCCGCCAATACCCGGTCGCCCGGCTGGAGCATATTGTATCCGGCACTGGCACGGGCGGCTTGAGAACATACTTTTTTGAATGCTTTGACTGCTTCGGCGGGTAAATCGTTCATAAAAATCAGTGAAAATACCGCCGGTTACGGTTCAGATTACTGCGGGTTATCAAAACATAGCAACTGTCAAAAACTTCCATGTGATTATCCGGCAGAACAGTTCTGCTGTGCGATGCTTTAGTCAAATCGGTAATTATCATGGCATCGAAAAAACCTTCCCGGATCTGCCGTGCCGCCCACTCATTCAGATTGGTCAGTCCAAGTACAATGATTTTAGCACGCTTTTCGTAAGGCTGTTCATAAACTTGCAGATAGCGTATGGATGCCCCGGAGGGTGCCAGTCCGTAGAAAATTATCACATCTGAATCACTGTGGCGGGCGATCGCCGCATCTATCGCCCGGGATTCCGCCCGGTGATCTGCCGCCGGAGTTATGAGGTTATCGCTGTTGTCAAGCCGTATAAGTTCGATCCGGACAGTACCGATGTTGCCGGTACGCAGTTCGTTGATAAAAGGTTCCGCACTGGCAGCGACACCTTCCGGCATAATAATCAGGATATTCTTTCCGCTTTTGTAGCTGTTGCGGATAAAATTGCCGGTAACAAAACCTTGAGCCGCCCGCAATTTTTTATCGTTGTCATTTGTCGGATTGTCATTACCGTTCAAACCCAGCACCGAGAGTGTCCCCAACCGGCACATGAACATGCCGCCGGAAGCTATTACCAGTACCAGTAACGAAAGGGCAATGACCTGATAACGGGTATTTTTCTTCTGTTGACGGTTGCAGAATACCATTCCGAGCAATGCGGCGATCATCAACGCCAACAACAATAAATTAACCATAACAAGAACTCCTTATTCCCGTTGCAACATCCGCCCGGTTCACCCGACTCCGGGAAAATAAGATAATATCAATACATCATTTTGCAAATTTTCTTTGCCGCAGACCGCAAAAAAATTGACTTTTTTTGCAAAAACTATTTGCAATGCCCTTGCTGAAGAGCTATTTTTTTTGCACAAACACGAGTATAGTTAATTTCAAGAGGAGGCTTCTATGACTCTTTCATGGCGTATCATATCAGGTATAATTTTGCTTTTTTCTGCATTGGGTCTGTTGCCGTCAATGGCGGATACTGTTCCGCTTCCCCGAAAGTCCGGCAGCAGCAACAAAGTTTTTTATATGCCGCAATTTTCGGAGTTTGAAGCCATATCTGATGGCGAAATGCATTTTTTCCGCAAAACCCTGCAACGGGCGGAAAAAGAGCGTGCCGCCGCATTGATCCTGGAAATGGATACTCCGGGCGGAAATGTGGAAACCGCCTTCAAATATCTCTCGATCATGGAAAAAACCTCCATACCCATTGTGGTCTATCTTAATCCCAACGGTATTTCGGCGGGTATGATAATTGCCATGGGTGCCGACCGGGCGGCAATTTCGCCCCACGGATTGATCGGCGATGCCATGCCCATAGCCATGGGTATATCCGGAGTCAAACCGGTTACGGAAAAACCAGATGACAGCAAAGATAAAAAGAGTGTTGAGTCAAAAAAAGAAAATTCTCCGGTCAAAAAATCCCCCGCCGACAGTAAGCGGCCGGAATTTGCTGAAGATTTGCTCAAAGAGATCCGCAAATTGCGGGAATCACCCCGCAACGAAGATAAAGCTATCGCCGACCAGAAGTTTTTGAGCGTGTTTTTCAAGATGCTCCAGGTGCTTGCCGAAAAGAATGGCAGACCGGCTAATGTCATCCGTGCCATGGCAGACCCTTACACTGAACTCGATGTTAAAACCGACGGTATAGATCATCACAAACGGTCGCCGCTGACCTTGAGTGCCAAAGAGGCAAAAAAACTCAAGGTTGTTGACCATATTGCCGAAAACCGCAGTGATCTTTTAAATCAGCTCGGTCTGAAAGATGCCGAAATCGTGGAAATCAGGCGGACTGCCACCGAACAGATCGGGGCTTTTCTGGCAACTCCGGCGATTGCGGGGCTGTTGCTGATGATCGGGTTGGTGGGACTCTTTGTGGAAATCAAAACTCCGGGATTCGGTGTACCTGGGGTGCTGGGTATATCGGCTTTGACCTTGTTCTTTCTGGGGCATATAGCCTGCGGAGCGTCTGACTGGGGGCCGATGGTGGTGTTTTTTGTCGGGCTTTTGCTGATAGCTCTGGAGATATTTTTAATACCCGGCTTCGGACTGGTGGGCGTATTGGGTATATTATGTGTGCTGGTGAGTTTTTTCTGGGCGTTCGGCTTCGAAAATATCTCTACGGCACTGCGGGTGATAACCTTGTCGCTGACGGCGGCGATCGTTATAATGATCGTGCTGGCAGTGTATATATTGCCCAAAACACCGGTTTTCAGAAAAGTTACATTAGATACCGTTTTGAGCAGTCAGGATGGTTGTCAGGCTCAAACTGCCGATAACTCGCTGATCGGTTCTGCGGGAGTGGCACTGACTCCGCTGCGTCCGGCGGGAGTGGTGCGTATAGGCAGTGAAAGACACGATGCCGCCAGCGAAGGGGATTTTCTGGAGCCGGGCGAAGAAGTGATAGTAACTGCCTGCAACGGTTTTCAGTTGATAGTCCGTAAAAAAGATGTTTGAAAATCTTCATATATCTGCTATATTATCGGAGATGCAATTGTATGCAATATAAATAAACGATAAAGGAGTTTGCAAGATGCGTGATTATTTAAGCGAAATGAAAAATCTGCCGCAAAATCATGAGTTTTTTATTGGCTTTGACAGTGACGGCTGTGTGTTTGACAGTATGGAAGTAAAGCACAAAGAGTGTTTCTGTCCGGCGTTTATCAAACACTACAACATGCAGTCGGCAAGCAAATATGCCCGTGAAGTCTGGGATTTTGTCAATTTGTACAGCAAGACCCGCGGCTGCAACCGCTTTTGGGCAATCTATCACAGCATGAAATATATCGCCAACCGGCCGGAAATTCTGGCCCGCGGCTGTAAAGTGGCAGATACTGCTGATCTGGAAGCATGGATGGCAAAAGAGTCCAAACTTGGCAATCCGGCGTTGGAAGCCTATCTGGAAAAAGTTGACAGCCCCGAACTGCGTCAGGCTCTGGAATGGAGCAAAGAAGTCAACGCCAGAGTAAAAGATATGGTTCACGGCGTACCTCCTCTGCCGGGAGTCAAAGAAGTGCTTGCCGCCGCTTCGCAGAAAGCGGATTTGATAGTGGTATCGCAGACCCCGCTGGAAGCATTGGTGCGTGAATGGGCGGAAAATGAAATGGATGGCTATGTAAATCTGATTTGCGGTCAGGAACACGGCACCAAAACCGAACACATCAAATATTCTGCCGGTGGCAAATACGCCGCCGACGCCGTTCTGATGGTGGGCGATGCTCCCGGCGACTACAAAGCCGCCGCGGCGAATGAAGCCTTGTTCTTCCCCATTATACCGGGTAAAGAAGAAGAATCATGGGCCGAACTGTTGAATAATGGTTTGAATAAATTTTTCAACAAAGAGTTTGCCGGAGCTTATCAGCAGAGTTTGCTGGATGCGTTCAACGCCTCGCTGCCGGATACCCCGGCGTGGGAAAAGTAACAGCTGAAACAGCAATAACAAGCAGCAAGCGGTACACTTATGTTATAAAGCGAACACCTGTGTGCCGCGCGATAGATATGGTAAAATATGGGAGGCGGGCAAGGCTCGTCAGCTGCCGTATTATCCGGACAATATTGCGAGCAACTGGCGAGTTTTACAAAGAGTGCAGCGAGGGAGTGTACGACTGTACTCGATCCGCCGTCGCCCAAGGCTTTGGCGGGACAAGCCGAGCGGAGCGATGCCGTAAGGCTCGCCA